>JALWEZ010000158.1:418-3065 GCA_027039165.1 Candidatus Moraniibacteriota bacterium | reverse complement strand
TTATATTGTTGTTCTTGGAGGAGGTGGTATGCCAAGCGAAACGGGTTTAATGCGTACATTTTATACAAAAACCGCTTGGCTTAAATATCCAAATGCAAAAATTATTGTTGCACTACCCGGTGATACAAGCGATACAAACTCGGCTGTTTATTTAATGAAAAAAGAACTTATCCCACAAAAAGATATTCTTATTTTAGCTCCGAAGGATGAAATATTAAATCAAATTAAAAAGCATATTGATATTTATAACCAAAATGCAGTTATTCAAATAGAGATGAGAAATATTAAAGAATGGGAAAGAATGAAAGGACAAATTTCTCTTTTTAATGAAAGCAAAATTACGGTTTTTTATTATAGAGCTGATAATATAACTGAAGAAAATAAAGATAAACAAATTGACTATAAAACATTCTATAACAATGGGGAGTGGTATCTAATACTTGATGAAGCCCACAAAGGTGAAAAATCAACATCTAAAAGGCAACAATATTTTGCCATACTTTCAAAAAATGGATTTCTTTTTAATTTTTCCGCTACTTTTACAGATGATATAGATATTGTAACCACAGTTTTTGATTTTAAACTTGATACCTTTTTAAAAGAAGGATATGGCAAGAAAATCTATATAGCAAATAGTGAATTCAGGAATTTCAATCGCAAACATGAGCAGGATTTTACAGATGATGAGAAGAAAGAAATTGTTGCACAGACATTAATCCTTTTGTCTCTTATTAGAAAGCACTATAAACAAATAAAAAGTATAAAAAGTGATTTATATCATTCACCATTACTTATTACATTAGCCAATAGCATTCATGTAGAAGAGGCTGACCTCAAAATTTTTTATCAAATATTGTCGGATATAGCTCGTGGGGATTTCAATTTTGAAAAAAGCAAGAGTAAACTATTCCAAAATTTAGAACAAAATTTAAATTATTTATTTGATTTAGATAATATAGATAAATCTATTCTTCAAGAAGTTCAGAATTTAACAAAAGAGGACTTTTTTGAAAATGTATTTAGTACCACACAACCAGGAAATATAGAGGTATTAAAAATAAAAGGTAATAATAGAGAGTTAGCTTTTAGACTTAAAAGTGCAAATGTACCTTTTATGTTAATTGTAGCAAGTGATATTGTTAAATGGGAAGACAATGTATTAGAAGGTTATGAATTTGGTGAAACTGTAGAAGAAAGTTTATTTGAAAATATCAATGAAAAAGTTCGGGATAATATAAGCATACTTTTAGGAAGTAGAATTTTTGCAGAAGGGTGGGATAGTAACAGACCGAATATAATCAATTTTATCAATATAGGAGTTGATGAAGAAGCTAAGAAATTTGTGCTTCAATCAATAGGAAGGGGAATCAGAATTGAACTCATTAAAGATGTTAGAAAAAGGTTTGAGTATATAGAAAAGTCTATTTTTAATACTGAAGAAACAGAAAAAATTAGGAAATTTAATAAACTGCTTGAGACCTTATTTGTATTCGCAACCAATAAAGAAGTAGTAAAAAATATTTTGGAAGAATTAGAAAAGCAGGCTTCTGAATGGGTAAAAGTGGAAGGTATTAAGAAAAACGAAAAAATAAATGAAACTGATCTACCGCTTCTTGTTCCTGAATTTGATTATGATGGATTGAATGACAATCCATTTAAGGTAAATAAAGATGATTTTAAGAAATTGGAGAAATTTGTCGCAAATGTAGAAGATGAAGTATTGATTTTAAAAGAAAATATAAAAGTTCGGACATTGAACAAATTAAGGAGTAAAAATAATTTCATACTGGAAGGCAAAAAGAAAGATTATAGACCTGAAGTGTTGTTAAAGTATAAAGATTATAGACCTGAAGTGTTGTTAAAGTATATTGATAACTTCTTTAATAACCCTGTAAAAAGACTAAAAGAAGTTAAAATTTTAGAAGATCATATAATACACTATCAGGAAATAAGAACCGATTTATTAGAACATTCGGAAAAGCTCGAGAAAGAAATTCTACAGGTTTTAAACAGTCCCAACCTAACTGTAGAAGAAATAGATAGATTATTTGACGAAGAAAAAATTTCAAAAGATGAGTACAAGAGATTAATAAAACAATTATCATTCTCTGACTTTAAAGTTTTAAATCAATGTGTGGATTATGAGATTTTCAAAGAGCATTATTATGTCCCTATTTTGTTAAGAGAAGATAGCAGGCACTTTCAACATATAATAAAAGTTCCAAGCGAAATAGAATTCTTGAGAAAATTTAAAGAATATCTTGAGAACCCAATGAACAAATTAAAGGAATATGACTGGTGGTATTTCTCAAAAATCGATGAAAGTCTGGATAGAATAAAAATACCTTATTTTGATACTCAAAAAGGTGATTATAGTAATTTCTGTCCAGATTTTATATTTTGGTTAAAGAAGGATAATCAATATTATATTAAGTTTATTGATCCCAAAGGAATAGAACACACAAGAAACCCAATTGATAAAATTTTAGGTTTCGAGGAATTTGAAAAAGAAATTACAAAATTGAATAAAGATCGCGGAATCAAAGTAGCTTTATATTATTTCAACGACCAGATGCCTCCTTATGTTGAGCAAAAATACAAAAAATATTGGACGAATAATTTTGATGAAATCTTTTCTATTTAAAAA
>JALWEZ010000158.1:0-408 GCA_027039165.1 Candidatus Moraniibacteriota bacterium | reverse complement strand
AAGGTATGAACTGAATCAGATGTTTGTTGTTAAGTTTGGGGAGGGAGTTGAAGAGTGAAGAGGGATTGGGTATGATGGGGGGAGACACAAGATTGTGGGGATGTCTCTCTTTTACAAGTTGATCCCGCCCCACATTTTGTGTAAACCCCAAACCATGATACAATGATAATGCTCTCACTATCATCAAGTGATAATCTTTGACTTAGAGAGAAACAGAAGAAGTAAAGTTAGTGAAGGAGATTAACATGAGTAAAGCAGATGATCTTACCCAAGACAATCTCATTGAAGAGATAGATTTCAAAGAACTGAGCAAAAAATGTAAAACCGAGGAAGACTTAGCCTCTCTAACCAAGCAGTTTATGAAAAACATGATAGAGAACATGCTGAAAAGCGAACTTGAGGAGCATA
>JALWEZ010000157.1 GCA_027039165.1 Candidatus Moraniibacteriota bacterium | reverse complement strand
TTTGGATATATCATAATTAGTAACTAATTGCTTATTTTGTTTTTCAAAGATGGGTTGCACATCAATTATTCCATAATCAAAAACTTTTTGATAATTTTTACCCAAAACCGCACAAATTGCAACTGTTGGAATATTTAAACTTTTGGCTAGTTTTGCTATTCCTATGGGAGCTTTATTGTATATCGTTTGCTCATCAACTTTTCCCTCTCCAGTTATAACTAAATCCACTTTTTCTAATTTCTCAGTTGCATTTAATTTGTCTAGAAAAAAGTCTATACCGTACTTAACCCTCGCATGCAAAAACACTTCAAAAGCAGACACAACTCCCCCTCCAGAACCAGCTGATGGTCTGTTATTTAGATTAATACCAAATTTTTCATCAACAACTTTTGCATAATTTCTAAGTGCTTTATCAAGCTTAATTGCTTGCTCTTTGGTTGCTCCTTTTTGAGGACTGTACATGAGAGAAACACCTTTTTGTCCTGTTAGTGGTACACTACTATCAGAAAGAGCTAGAAAACTAGACTCTTTAAGTCTCTTATCCAATCCAGACACATCAATTTCATGCAAATCCTTTAAACTCAATCCACCACTTGCTAATTCATTTCCATCTTTGTCTAAAAACTTTACACCAAGTGCACTAAGCACGCCTTTTCCTGCATCGTTATTTGCACTTCCTCCTACTGATACTACAAAATCCCTTATTCCTCTAGATAAACCTATTTTTATAAGCTCTCCTATACCTCTAGAAGTAGTTATAGAAGGATTTTGCTTACTCTCAGGTACCAGCGCTAAACCAAAAATAAGAGCGGACTCTATAAACATAGTTTTTCCATTATTTAACTTGCACCAAGTAGTATTCAATGTTTCTCCAAGCGGGCCACTTACTTCATCGTGGCATAATTCACCTCCAAACATTTGTTTGCATATTTCAAGAGCACCATCTCCTCCGTCAGAAAGTGGCAAATCAACTATTTCTATTTTTTTAGACACTTTTTTAATTCCCTCAATCATCGCATAAGCTACTTTTTGAGCTTTCGCACTTCCTTTAAAAGCATTCGGAGCAACCATTATTTTCATAATTGTATTATTTTTATTATTAATATTTATTTATTATACAACAAAAGCCAAGAAATATATCTTCTTGGCTTTTAGTTGATTTAGAATGATAATTTATTTCTTATCATCTTCTTTTTTTTCTTCTTCTACTTCTGCTTCTTTTGGACCATCTTCCTTTTTTGGTTCTTCACTTCCACAAGTTCCATCAGCACCACATGTTCCAGCACCTTCTGGTTTCGCATAAAGTTTTTCACCAATCTTTTGAGCAGCTTCACTTAACTCAGCTGAAGCAGTTTTAATCTTTTCATTATCTGCTTTTTCATCCTTAAGAATTTCTTTCAAAGCTTCAATTTTTTCTTCAACTGGTTTTTTGTCTTCATCAGTTAGTTTGTCTCCTGCTTCTTTGATAGCTTTTTCTGTTGTAAATATCATAGTATCAGCAGTATTTCTAATTTCTACAGCTTCTTTTTTCTTCTTATCCTCCTGGGCATTTGCCTCTGCATCTTTTTTCATCTTTTCAATTTCTTCTTCGCTAAGTCCAGTTGATCCTTGAATTGTAATTGATTGCTCCTTACCAGTTCCTTTATCAATTCCTTTTACACTCAAAATTCCATTTGCATCGATATCAAATTTCACTTCAATTTGAGGAACTCCCCTAGGTGCTGGAGCAATTCCATCAAGTATAAATCTACCAAGTGACTTATTGTCCGCTGCCATCTCACGCTCTCCTTGTACTACATGGATATCAACTGATGGTTGATTATCAACTGCTGTAGAAAATACTTGAGATTTACTTGCAGGAATTGTAGTGTTTTTCTCAATAAGCGGAGTTCTAATTCCTCCCATTGTCTCAATTCCAAGTGTAAGAGGTGTTACATCTAGCAAAAGAACATCTTTTACATCTCCTTGAAATACACCACCTTGCACAGCAGCACCAAGAGCTACAACTTCATCAGGGTTCACACTAACATTTGCTTTTTTACCAAAGAATTCTTCTACAGTTTTTTGAACTATAGGCATTCTAGTCATACCTCCTACTAATACGATTTCATTTATATCACCTTTTGAAAGTCCAGCATCTTTTAGAGCGTTTTCTACTGGTCCTAGAGTTTTCTTTACAAGATCATAAACAATCTCTTCAAGTTTTGCTCTAGTTAAATCCATAACTAAGTGAACTGGTCCCGCGTCTCCTTGAGTGATAAACGGTTGATTAATCTCAGTTTTCTCTGTAGTTGATAATTCAATCTTAGCTTTTTCTGCTGCTTCTTTTACACGTTGAAGTGCTGAATTATCATTAGAAATATCTACTCCTTCTTTTTTCTTAAATTCATCCAAGATGTAATTAATAATAGCTTTATCAAAATCATCTCCACCCAAGTGAGTATCACCATTTGTAGCTTTTACTTCTATAGTATCATCACTTACCTCAAGCACAGAAACATCAAATGTTCCACCACCAAGATCATAAACTACGATTTTTTCATCTTTTTTGGTATTAAAACCATAAGCAAGCGCAGCCGCAGTTGGCTCATTGATTACTCTTCTCACTTTCAAACCAGCAATTTCTCCAGCTTCTTTTGTAGCTTTTCTCTGAGCATCATCAAAGTAAGCTGGAACTGTAATAACAGCTTCTTCAATTTTTTCTCCAAGTTTTTCTTCTGCATCAGCTTTCAATTTACCCAAAATCATTGCAGAAATTTCTTGTGGAGTATATTCTTTGTCTCCCATCTTTACAACTGGAGCACCGTTTTTACCTTTTAGAATTTTATAAGGCAATAATTTCATTTCTTCTTGAACTTCCTTATCATCAAAATTATGTCCTATAAGCCTCTTTATTGAAAAAAGAGTATTTTCTGGATTAGTCATAGCTTGACGCTTAGCAAGAAGTCCTACTAGACGCTCACCAGACTTGTTCACCGCTACCATTGAAGGAGTTGTGCGATTTCCCTCTTTGTTTTCTATAATTTCTGGTTTTCCTCCTTGTACAACAGCCATAGCTGAGTTTGTTGTACCC
>JALWEZ010000156.1 GCA_027039165.1 Candidatus Moraniibacteriota bacterium | reverse complement strand
TAATGAAAATAAACAAATTGTTGCATTGCAAGTTACGACTGCATCAGTAGATGACCGTAATCCAGTTATTAATTTATTGAAAAATTTGAATGGAACAGTTTGGGCTGACGCTGGGTACATCAGTGAACAATTGCGAAAAATACTTCAAGAAAATGGGATTAAACTTATAGCTGCGCCTCGCAAAAATATGAAAAAATTAATGACAAAAATGCAACACAGAGACATGAAAAAACGCCAAAAAATCGAACAAGTTTTCTCTGTAATCAAAACGCGTTTTGGTTTAAATTGTTCATTAGCTCGTTCAATTGATGGAACAATCTCAATGCTTATGTCTGCAATAATGTGGTATCAAGTAAAAACTTTATTTTTTAATTCGTAATTCGCATTAATATAAATAAAATAGATATTTTTTCTATTGAAATACTAGCTCCATTTATTATGATAGGTGTTAGCAAACAACATTCTGATTTTTGGAAATTTGTACGAACTGTAAGAGAAGTAAGTAAAAAAAGTACACATTCTTCATATAATAATAATCTAAAAAATCAATACCTCTCTGTAAGTCTTTGGCTAGAAAGTAAAGAATTAGAATTTTTAGAAAAAGAAGATATAACTGAATACATAAAAAGCTTACTGTTAGAAATTAATTCTTTATTATAAAAAAAAGACAAAAAAAACTCTGACTTAACTAAAAAAACCAGAAAAGCTCAAAAAAGATCCTTTGAAAAAAAGTTTTTGAGTAAAAGTAAAAAATATAATATTGGAGTTTTTAGTGTTAATGTCAAAGATTTGGATATTATTAAACATTCATACAGTTGGCACGGTAGAAAAAATGTGCTTTTTGATATTCTTATGATATACATCAAACAAACAAAAAAGATTTTTTTATCCGCAAGAAAAGATGTTGATATTATCACAAAAAGCACTAAAAAATATATTTACACTAACAACACATATTCAAAAAAAGAATTTCAAGAAATTGTAAGTGAAATTATAGAACTAGCATAAAAAAACGCAGACTCAAGATTGAGTCTGTTTTTATTTTTGTGATTTAGTCGCTTTTAATCTAGCAAATTCTTCTCTCCATTTAACTTGAAATTGCTTATCTTTAAAATCCTCAACCACACAAACCTCTTTAATTCCAACACTGTTCATAACTTCCCAACAATTAAAACAACTCCACCAATGTCCAAACATATAAACCACAGCATCTTTTAATATAGATTTATCTGAAACTTTTTCAATAGCTTTTACTTCCGCATGTACTTTATAATCACAACCAGGACAGGTTTCAAATTTTTCTCCACTTTTTAATTTTGGTTTACCAGCCTCCTCTAATTTTTTACTTAAATATCTCCTTTTACACCCTTTTATGTGAAACTCTGAATTTAAATTTTTCTCATGATATCCGTTACCATTTGCTCCTTTTGCAACTACTACTCCATCTCGCACAATAACTATCCCAATAGGAAAAACTGGAGTCAAAGATTCCTCAACTGCTACTTGCTTAGAGAGTTTCATAAATCTATCAGAAGTATCCACATAAGAATACAGCTCACTTCTTTGATAAAATTCTATTGATTTTTCTTGCATATTTGCATATATTATATATTAGAGTATAATGCAAATATGATTAAAAGTAAACAAATGTTATTAAACGACAAAGAACTTATTGATTTTGTAAATAAAACCAGGCAACAAGGTAAAACCATAGCTCTTACTTCTGGATCATGGGATATACTTCATGTAGGTCACATGAGATACATTCAAACTGCAAGTACTCAAGCAGATGTACTTATAGTTGGAGCTGATTCTGATAAAAAAATCAAAAAAAGAAAAGGTGATGATAGACCGATAGTTCCACAAAACGAAAGGATTGAAATGCTTTCTCACTTAAAATACATAGATGCAATTTACTTAAAAACTACTAAACATGATTCTAATAAACTTATAAAATTAGTAGAACCTGATGTGCTCATTATTTCAAAAACTACAAACCACTCTAAAGATAAATATGAAAAAATAAAAAAATATTGCAAAAAAATAGTAACCTTAGAAGCTCAAGCTCAAACAAGTACAACTGCAAGAATAAGATTACTACATGTAGATGGTAAAAAAGAATTAGCAAATAAATTAGTAGAAGAAATCCCGAAACTTATTGATAAATTAATAATCTAAAAACACCTATTATGCTAGGTGTTTTGTTTTGTATTAATTTAAAAGTAATTATTTATATCCCAATTTAACCTTAATTGAATCACTTTTACTTTTATCTGATTTGGTACCAGAAATTATCTGAAAATGCAAATGTTCCACAGAAGAACCAGTCCAATGTAAATCGCCAAATCTCAAAAAAAATCCGCCTGATTTAGCATTTGTATACTTTCTAATCCAATTAAATAATTCTCCAATCTGAATCCACATTTCACTTTGAAGTTCTTCGATGTCTCTTATGTGTTTTTTGGGGATTATAAGATAATGAGCGGATGTTCCTTCATATGGAAATGCGTTTTTTGTTACAAAAAAATCTCTTGTCTCTTTTTCTATAGGTAACTTATGAATTCTTTTTAATCCTTCTTTACAGAAAGGACAAATATTTAATTTTTCCGCTTCTTGCATTCTGCAAAATTGCTCTTTTGTTCTAGAATTACTCTTTAAATTTTTCATAAATTTAGATAGCAGAACTTACCCTCAATGATTCATGAGGATTATAATCAATTATTTCAAAGTCATCTTTTCTATAATCTCTTATACTTTCTTTTTTATTTACAATCCTTAGTTCTGGTAAAGTTCTATCTTCCCTACTCAAAAGTTCTTTTGCTTGTTCTATCTGATTTTCATAAATATGTGCATCACTTAATTGATAAATTATCCTTCTAGGCTTGAGATTTGTAACTAATGCAATCATTTTGAGTAGTGCAATATAAGAAATCATATCATTTGGAAAACCAAGTAAAACGTCTACTGATCTATGCCATGAAACTAAATCAAGATTTCCATTAATTTGACGAAAATGCACAAAACCATGACATGGTGACACAACTGTTTTCTGATTTCTACCCCATCCATTCATAAATGGAATCCAAGAAGTCATATATATTGTTCTTCTATTTTTTAATTTTTCATCACTAAGCATTCTTACAATATTTTCTATTTGATCAAATGTAGAGCCCTCATTATCTGGAAAAGCAGCAAATGCTCTGCCGTAAGAACCATCTCCTAAACATCTTTTTTTTGCGCCAACTTTTTTTGTTTTTCGCTCAGTTACCCATGGTCCCCAAAACGGCTCTGGAACGCCGTATTCTTCTTTCATTACATCAAAATCTTGCTCTCCATTAATAAAAGCACACATCTCAGCAATTGGAGCTTTAATACCCATTTTACGTTCTGTAATTATTGGATCACCATTAGATAAATCATAAACTAAATTATCTGTCGTTCCAAAACATGTCAAAGCGTCTACATCCTGCGGAGTAGAAACTTTTTCTCCATTTTCAAGTATAAATCTTATCAAATCTTTGTATTGTGTGTCTTTAGTTTTCATGGGGTTTTAATAAAAATGTTATTTGACTTATTTTTTTGTAATTTCTTCTATAATTTTATTTGTATTTTCCAATAATTCTTCAAGAGAACCTCCATTATCTATAACATATTCAGCACGTGAACCAATTTCCTTTATAGCTTTTTCAGTCTTTGCAGTTGCCTCAAATTTTTTGAAAGCCTCAAAGCTTTGAACATCATCTGATTTTTCAGCACGTTCCACTGATCTTTTCCATCTAAGTTCTTGATCTGCTGTAACATAAATAATGATATTGTTATCAAAACTCCTTATAAACTGCTCGTCAATCGGCATTCTAAGACCGTTCACGCAAATAACTTCTTGTTTTGAATTTTCAATTTCTTTCCTAAGTGCATTATGCAAAACACCTTCTCCAAAATGTTCACTCAAAACACCAAAAAGCCAGTTACTATCTTCTTTTGAAACTTCATCTGTAAATAAACGTAAAGTTTTTTTGAGAGGATTTCCAAACCTAAGTAATTCAATACCATATTTTTCCTGAATATGATTTGCAACTGTATCTTTTCCAGATCCAGTTTCTCCTACAAGTCCTATAATAATTTTTTTATCCATATAGTTTTATAAATAATTCCACCCAATTATTTTAGCAAAGAAATCAATTTCTGTCGACTTTTTGAAAATTGTGCGTTACCTTTGTAAAAACAGCAAAAGAACCAAAAAGTAAAATTCCATATAGTGCAAGTATTATAAATTTATTTAGAGATTGCGTAAGTAAAGCTAAAAAGGAACCTATTAGAGTAAGGATGTAATAGACTGCAAGTATTTTGTTTTCACTCCAACCTGCGAATAAAAGTCTATGATGTAGATGAGATGTATCTGCACTAAAAACGCTTACTCCACATTTAAATCTGTGAAACAACACAAAAGTTGCATCAACTATTGGCACAATTAAAACAAGTAAGGCTGTTCCGATCTTTGCTCCGGCAAAAATAGCCAAAACTGCTATCAAGTATCCCACAAAATTAGTACCTGATGTACCAATTATAATTTTCCGTCTAGTTAAGTGAACAATTAAAAACCCAAGTAATGCTCCAGCCAAAATAAATGACATGAGAGCTATTGGAGGCTGAAATACATCTTCCCTCAAAGACAAAATTCCGATTGTAATAGAGGATATAAAAGAAACTCCAGCAAATATGCCGTGCATTCCATCACTCCAATTCAAAACGTTTATAATACCCAAAACCCAAAAAATAAACAAAAAAACACCTACATAATACATAAAACCAGTATTAAATGCAATTATACCACCCAACGGATTTGTTATATATGAAATAGTTATTCCTCCAATACTTATACATATTAATATAGAAATTTGAATAAATAACTGAGTTTTCCAGGAACGTGCTTTAATATCATCAAAAAAACCAAAAATCATAAAAGCAAATGCACCTAGAAAAAATATTATCGTCTTTTTATCAAATACAAAAGCGTCATATAGAACCAAAATTAAAAGAAAAAATAAAGAAAGAACCACTCCTCCAATTCTAACTAATCCTTTTTTTTCTAAGTGTCTCTTGGTGCTGGGAGAATTTAATAAGTTACTAGCAAAATTGTATTTATCAATTAAAAGAAAAACGATGACTAGGCATAGAAATACACAGATCGATGGAAACAAATAGAACATTTTTATTTATGCGAATTAGGTTTTTTTACAATTTTTTCCGTAACCCAAAACTCAGTAAAATATTTTTTGATAAGAATTCGGGTTTGTGATTCAATAGCAGGTATTGCTCCCAAAGTTGGTGCTATTATTGGAACTAAAAACCATTGCAATAACATGTATATATAATTTTTTCTAGGGATGTGCTTTGGTCTAGGAGGAAGGAGGAGAAAAGACAATGAAATAGAAACAGTGAGTCCAGTCATAGCAATCGTCATAAGAGTTCTTGTTACAATTGGTAAATTATGTGCCAAAACACTCTGATTAAACATAGGTCCTCCAAAAATAAGAGGTAACCATCCAAGTAAAGCGAGCATAAAAGGAGCTGTAGCCCAAGAATGATGTCCTTCGAGCATTTCAAAGCCAACTCTAATTTTTTCAAACCAATGTATCTTTTTATTTGGCCAAATGGCACGCATAATTATAGGAAAATTCTCAATTCCATAAGCCCAACGTCTCTTTTGTTTATACTGATTTACTATAGTTTTCCAGTAAGTTTCAGCTAAAACCGCATCCATAGACACAGGTACATATAGAGGCTTTACTGCATACTGAGAATTAAAATATGAATACCCTTTCCAGTAAATTATAGAATCCTCACTTATCATATTTACTGGCCAAAAACCAACCTTTACCAGAGTATCAAACGCCTCTGCATGAGATGAAAAAGTTACCATTTCCCTTCTAGTAGTTTGAAACATATGCCAAAAAGAAGAGCTTGTGACTATAACTCTCACAAAAGCATTAGTATCCCACAGATTATTATGATACATAGGAATTGGCTGATATGCAAATTGTAATCTCTTAGCATCAACGATGTATTCAAATGTAAGAGCCCCAAAATATTCAGAATGTGCCACTGACTCACAATCAAAATTTGAAAGTATTACTCTCTTATAATCAATACCCTTTTTATCTAAATAAGCTTGTAGTTCTTTAGCAGCATAAGTAGTATTTGATGCCTTACATTTCATCTCTCCCTCAGCTACCACATGCACAGAAACCAAAAAATCTGCAAAAGTATCTCCGTACTTATCTTTTAAGAATTTAACTTTTGCTTCTCTTTTTTCTTTTTTCTCCCTTTCTTCTGTTGCTAAAAGGATAATTATTTTATCATTTGGATAATTACTATCCCTAATAGCAGCAAGTGCTGGATCAATGTTTTCTGGTCCCTCTGATGCAGTTGGAAGCATTACAACATGAATAACATCTTTCCAGTTCATTATATCACCATCGTGCATTTCATCTAATCTTGCAAGTAGTTCTTTTTCATTTTTTATAAGTTGCTTAATTTCTGCTTTCTTTTTCTTTGTTTTTGCATTCAAAAGATGTTGCTTTGCAAGAACTATATTCGTAGCTGTTTTTCTTTTGTAATCATTAAGTCCTTTAGAAACTTCTTTACAACGCTCGAGCCAATTAATTTTTTGTTGATTTTTTAATTTTTTGTATGCTTTGATAGAGTAATAGGCTATAAAAATAGTTCTATGAATCCAATAAATATCGAAAGCTATTATAAATATAGCAACAGCATTTGGAATTAAGTAAGAAAACAAAATCATGCCAATTATAGTAAACCATGTAAGAATTGCTGGAATAACTTCTAGTATTCTGTGAATTCTTTTGTCATGTGTATTATTATTAACTGGACTTGGAAATTTAAATTCTTTTTTTGACATGTAAAATTATAAATAATTATTCAAAACAATACTATAAACCGCTACCACAAGTGCAACTTGAACAAAAAAAGCACCTAATAATATTGAATAAGCGAAAATTCTTTCTTTTATAGAGTATAATATAAAAGCCAAAAATACATCTAATAAAAAAAATAAAAAACCCATAGCTGGCAATATATAAGCTCCCCACCAAGCAACAAATAAGCTAGTTCCAAAATAAACATTGTATTGCAATTTTATGAGTGCCACTGATGAATCAACATAAAACCATAATCCAGCAATAGTCAATAAATTCATACTAAAAATAATTATGACCATCCACTGCACTATAGCATTCTTTCCAAAACTAACATCAAGCCTTGGCTGAAAAAAAGTCCCTATATCATACGGATTTGAATATCGCATACATCTATTATTTTTATCATAATAAGGTTTTCATTAAAACATTAATGTAATCATAGTATAACCTAAATATTAATTAGAAACAACTATTTTAGTTTAAGTGTTGGATTAGCAAGCACGCTTTTAAAACCAAAATTTGCTAATCCTCTTTCTTTTTGTGAAAATTTTTGCCATCTATACGCACTAGCAACAGCTATCATGGTAGCATTATCTATACAATACTCTTGCATTGGCACACTAAAAAAAATATTTGGAAATTTCTGAGCTAATTCTTTTTTTAAATTTTCTCTTAAAAACTTATTTGCACTAACTCCACCAGCAAGCAAAACACTACTAACACCAAATTCCTCACAAGCTTTCAAAGTTTTATAAATCAAAACTTCACTAACAGCGTTTTGAAATTCAAATGAAACTGTTTCTACAAATTCTTTAGATAGTTTAACTTCTTCATATTCTTCTTTTGAAATACTTTTTTTATCTGGAAATCTTTTAAGTATTTGCTCTTTTTGATATTTTCTCACAGTATACAAAACAGCTGTCTTTATCCCTGAAAAAGAAAAATTATAATCCCCACTGTTTTTCATGGGTCTAGGAAACGAAATATTAAAATTATCTAAATCTTTATTGTAATTACTAGCTTCTCTTGAGATTTCTGGACCTCCTGGATAGCTAAGTCCTAAAAGTCTAGCGACTTTATCAAATGCTTCACCAACTGCGTCATCCAGAGTTTGCCCTACTATTTCATATTCACAATGATTTTTCATAATAATTATCTGAGTATGTCCTCCAGAAACAACTAAACAAAGTACAGGAAATATTGGTTTTTGTCCATTTATCCAATTTGCATAAATATGACCCTCTATATGATGAATTCCAAGAAGTGGTTTTTGCAATTTAAATGCCAAAGACTTTGCCAAAGTAGTGCCAATCAGTAGCGCTGGCGCAAGACCTGGACCATTAGTTACGCTTATTAAATCTAGATCTCTAGGATTTATACGTGATTTGTCTAGCGCTTGTGACAACACTGGAAGTATGTTTTTTGCATGCTCTCTACCAGCGAGATTTGGAACTACCCCACCCCACTCCCTGTGCAATTCTATTTGAGAAGACACTATATTTGCCAAAACTTTTATTTTTTCATCAGTTTTGTTTATAACAGCTATAGCTGTCTCGTCACAAGATGTTTCTATTGATAATATATTCATGTTATTATTAAAACATGAAAAAAGAAAATAGCAAAGAGATTCAAAAATTAAGTGACGAACAATTAGTTAAAAAAATTCAATTTGGTCTCGATGAATACTTTGAAGAATTAACTAATAGATACAAAAAAAGACTTCTGCAATACATTACAAAATTTACAAATAACGCAGATTTTTCACAAGATGTATTACAAAACACTTTTATAAAAACTCACAAATATATACATAAATTCGATATAAATAAAAAATTTTCTTCGTGGATTTATAAAATTGCATACAATGAAACGATGACATATTTAAATAAAGAAAAGAAGAATAAAAATATACTCTCATTAGACAATAACGGAAAAATAGAGCATAATTCATTTAATCAAAAAGATTTAGAAGCTTTATCTGTAAATTTTTGGTTTGAAAATGAAATGACAAATGATATACAAGCATCAATCAAAAAACTTCCTATTAAATATCAAAAAATAATTCAAATGAAATTCACACAAGGACTCTCTTATCAAGAAATGAGTGAACTATTAAAACTACCTATTAATACTATAGGAACGCAATTAAGAAGAGCAAAAAAACAATTGATAGATATAATTTCTAAACAAATTTAAAAGAACTAGTACATTGACTAGTTCTTTTGATATTATATTGGTCTTGGGTAATAATCTTTTTCATAAAATATCGTTAACACTGGTATATTTAATCTTTCACAGTGTTTTTGTATCATATGAAATTTTTCATGATATTTATTAAGTTCAAGTTGTAATTTAATTCCATAAAAACTAAACTGATATAATGCACTTAAGAATTCTTTCGTCGTAAATTGAGACAATTTAGAAATTGCTCTTATAGTTACCTTCGTGTTTATATTTTCAAAAATTTTAAGAATATTCCGACTTGGAGGTAGAGAGTTTGTCTTTGATACAATTTCAATAGACATATCATTTTTTCTACAATACTCCGCAATAACTTTTATATTTGGATAATCAAAAATATCTCTATCTCTAAATCCTAACAATGTAACTCCAACTTTTTTATCTCTCCTTATTTTTTCCAATTTTTCCAAAACATTTTCTTTGTCTATCGGTTTTTTTTCTTTATCAAAAAGATTTATACTTTTAAAGAAAAGTCTTTTGACATTGGTTACATTGATATAATTTCTATCCAAATTTTCTAATAGATAAATTACATCTCTAGGATTACTATAATGA
>JALWEZ010000155.1 GCA_027039165.1 Candidatus Moraniibacteriota bacterium | reverse complement strand
CAGTTAGGTGCTATGCTTAAACTTTAATTTACATAAACCCAGTCGAAAATTCACTGGGTTTTAAATTTGCGTTAATTTTTGCCCTGTTGGAGTATCTTCTACGCTATAACCTAAGTTTTTAAGTTTATCTCTCAATTCATCAGACAATTTGAAATCTTTATTTGTTCTCGCAACTGCTCTTTGAGTCAAAATTTCATTAATTTCTGCAGGAATTGTTTGGTTGTCATTGATATCAATTTTTATTCCTAGTACATTTTGAACTGAATTATTTAGAAAAGCCAGAATTTCTTTTGAATTTGAAATAGAAGATGTGTCAAGAGTTTTATTTATTTCTGTAGCAAGATTTAATATAGAAGATAATGCTTTGGGTGTGTTTAAGTCATCATTCATTGCATCTTCAAAATCATCTTTAAATTTGTTAATACATAAGTTTTTTGGTTTAAATTTATTTTTTGTTTTTAATCTGTTAATTGTTTTTTGGATTGTTTCTCTGTTTTTTTTGGCTTGATTTAGACTTGTGAAAGTAAAATTCATTTGAGAGCGATAGTGAGACATGATGTAGAGCATCCTCAAATCACTAGGCAAGTATCCTTTTTGAGTTATATCACTGAGTGTATAGAAATTTCCTTTAGATTTGGACATTTTTTTACCATCTACCAATAAAAATCTAGTATGAACCCAATAATTTACAAATTTTTTACCACTTGCACAAGTACTTTGAGCAATTTCAGCTTCATGATGAGGAAAAATATTATCTTCTCCGCCAGTGTGAATATCAATTGTATCTCCTAAATATTCTGTACTCATTGCACTGCATTCTATATGCCATCCAGGATAACCCACACTCCAAGGACTTTCCCATTTCATTATATGATTTTTTGGAGCTTTTAGCCAAAGAGCAAAATCCCACTGATTTTTTTTGTCTGGATGAGGATCACTGAGTCTTGCGCCAATATTTAAATTTTCCAAAGAATTTCCAGATAGAGCTCCGTATGAGTCAAATTTTTCTATTTCAAAAAATACGTTACCATTTATCTCATAAGCAAAGTCTTTTTTTATCAATTCTTCTATCATTTTTATCATAGATTGAATGTGCTCTGTTGCTCTTGGAGTAAAAGTTGATTTCTTGATATTTATCTTTTTTTCATCTTCTTTAGCTGCTTTTTCAAAAAACCTAGCTATTTCATAAGGGTCCTTATGTTCTTCTTTTGCTTTTTTGAGCATTTTATCTTCGCCACTATCTCCTTGTAATAAATCATCGTCAGTTAGGTGTCCAACGTCTGTTATGTTTTTTATGCTTTTTACTTCAAAACCTAGACTTGTAAGTCTTCTATTTAAAAGATCGGCAGTTATATAAGAGCGTAAATTTCCAATATGAATATAATCATAAACAGTAGGTCCGCAAGTGTATAAACTAACTTTTCCTGGGTTTAGTGGTGTAAATATTTCTTTCTTTTTTGATAAAGTGTTGTAAATTTTTAGCATATAGTTTGATTAAAGCCATTTAGAAAATTTGAAAAATAAGAATGTAATAAATGAAAGTGTAAACATTATACCTAAGTGCATTAGTAGTTCGTGGTAATTACCAGAAAGAGGCATGATTACACTAATTATACCAATATAAAGTGAAACCGGAAGTAAAATTGCAGAAAAAACAGTCATTATTCTCATTTTTTTGTTTATTTTTTGGGATAATAAAGAATTATTTGTTTCCTCTAAGGATTTTATACTCTCAAGAGAACTTTCTAGTGTGTTCCAAAGTCGGATATTTGTACCAAGTAAATCATGGTAATAAGCTCTTATTTCTGTAGAAACAATATCTTCTGGCTGTCTAAGTATTGATTCTAAAACTGTTTTTTGTGGCATGATAGCACGGCGGAAATTTAAAATATCTCTTTTGACTAAGCTAATTTCTCTTACCATTTTACTTTCTTGTCCACTGAAAACTTTTTCTTCTATGAGGTCTATATTTTCGGCTATATGATCAACTCTGGGGAAACAAGATTCCAAAAGAACTTTAAGTATCTCATAAAGTAAGTCAGAAGGAGCTTTACTCATAAAAAGATTTCGTTTTTTTTCGTTTTTTTCAAGAATTTCTATAAAATGTTCTATTTGATAAACAGGTTTTTCATGGCCAGTTATTAGATGGTCTTTTGTTATAATAATATCAATTTCACTAGAATAAGTAGTTCTCCTCTTTTTGTCAAATAATGGTATGTGAATGCTCAAAAACAAACAATTGGGATATTTAGTTGCTCTTGGTCTATAAGTTGGAATTGCAAACTCTTCAATCGCAAGAGGGTGAATATTAAAATTTTCTCTTAAAAAAGAGAAATCTTTTTCATTTGGTTTTGGTAAATCAATCCATGTAATTGAGTCACTTTGTATACGTTTCATAAAATTTGCTTTATTGTTTATATTGTAACATATTTTTACAAAATAGTTATTTAGTTTTACATAAGGAGAAAAATCCCATATAATAATAACAAATAAGGTAGAAATTATAAAAAAAATCAATGAAAGAAAAAGGGAAGAAAAAGAGAAAAAATAAAGAGATAAGAGTTGCATTAGTGCATGATTTTTTGTTGTATCCAGGAGGTGCTGAAAAAATACTAGAAGTTTTATCTGAGATATTTCCAGATGCTCCTATATATACTTTACTATATGATAAAGATAGTATGAGAGACAAATTCAAAAACAAAGAGATAAAAACAAGTTTTTTGAATTCTTGGCCTAGTATTTGTAAAAAAAACTATAAATATTTATTGCCTTTTTTTGGTTCCGCTATCGAATCTATGGATTTTCGTGATTTTGAATTAGTAATTTCTAGTTCTGGAGCGTGGAGCAAAGGAATAGTTACTAGACTAAATACAAATCATATAGCTTATGTGCATTCTCCTATGAGATATGTGTGGGATGAAAATGAGAGGTATATAAAAAGAATTGTACCGAGGAAAAATTTTATATTGAGGCAATTACTTAGTTATCTTAGGGTTTGGGATTTTCAAGCAGCTCAGAGACCAGATATACTCATTGCAAATTCTCTTTATACGCAAAAAAGAATATCTAAATATTATAGAAGAGAAGCTGAAGTTGTGTACCCTCTGGTGAATATTCTTTCTAAAAACAAAAAAATATCAAAAAAATCAAAGAAAAATAAACCATTCGTGATAATATCTAGGCTTAGTAAATATAAAAACGTAGCACTAGCTGTGGAAGTATGTAATAAATTACAATTACCTTTGGAAGTGATTGGACAGGGTCAAGAATATGAAAATTTAAAAAAAATAGCTGGAAAAACTGTGAGTATTCGAGGTTGGGTAAGTGAAGAAGAAAAGTGGAAGGTTTTACGTGAGTCCAGAGCTCTGCTTTTTCCCTGTGAAGATGATTTCGGCATAGTGTGTGCAGAGGCTCTCAGTGTAGGTGTGCCTGTTATAGCACTCAAAAAAGGTGGTGCCAAAGAAATTGTGAGAGAAGATATAGATGGAATTTTGTTTGATTATCCTACTGTGGAGGTGTTAGCTGATGGAATTCGCAGATTTATAGCACAAGAAGACACTTTTAACTCTGTGAATTTACAAAAAAGAGCAAATGAGTTTTCAAAAGAAGTATTTAAGAAAAAAATAAATGAAATTGTGATTAAGTCAGTAAAGAGTAAGTAAACTTAGTTTTATGCAAATTTATGGACATACTAGACAAATAGAGTTTTTGAACCATTTAATTAAAACAAATGTTTTTCATCACGCTTTTGTTTTTGTGGGTCCTGAATTTGTGGGTAAAAGACTTATAGCAGAAGCTTTTGCTCAAGCGCTTATTTTAAACAAAAATATTTCTAGAGACTACAAAAGAGACAAAAATGCTTGGAGAGATATTTTATTTGTGGAGCATGAAAAAGAAATTAAAAAAGGCGTTGAAGTAATTAAAGCAATATCCATAAAACAAATTAGAGAACTAAAGAGGCAATCAACTTTTACTCATGATGGAGATAAAAGAGTGATAATTATAGATAATTTTGATAATTCAACAATTTCTGCACAGAATTCTTTGCTTAAGTTATTAGAAGAGCCTAATAAAAATACTATATTAATATTAATAGCAGTTGATGTTCAAAAATTACTACCAACTATTTATTCTAGAGTAATGCGCATAAATTTTAATTTACTTTCAAGAGAGCAAATGCAAAATTTTAGTGAGTATTTGAGCGATGAATGTATTGAAATGTCTCTTGGAAGACCAGGAGTCGCTAAACGTCTTGTGAAAGATAAAGATTTGATAGAAAAATATAAAGAAACACTTGAGAATTTAAAAAACTTAAAAAGTATGTCACTTGCACAAAAGATACTATTAGCGGAAAAATTATCCAAAGATTTGCATTTCTTAAATATTACGCTTATGCTTTGGAGCTCAAGGATTAGAGATATTGCTATGAAGACAGGGCAATATAAATTATTATTACTATCAGAAAAAATTGATAATGCTCTCTTGGAACTTAAATCAAGTAATGTAAACAAACGTCTTCAGGCGGAGAATTTGTTGCTGAAATTGTAAATTTTGGCATTTTGAATATATGTTTAAGAAGAAAAATAAAAGAATAACAACAAAAAGAAGAAAGAGCGTTAGAATAAAAAAACGTAAATCTCCTATAAAAGCAAGGAAAAATAGTCATACACTTTTGGTTTTTTCTATGTGGATTGTGTATTTGTTATTAGTGATTTATTTGCTTTTTTATACAAATCTTTTTAGTATTTCAAAAATTGAGATAAAAAACGCAAAACCTGAAGAAAAATTACAAATAGAGAGTGTTTTTGAAAAATATACAAATGGAGTTAATTCGCTAAAAATTAAAAATTCAAACTTCTTACTTTTTGATGAAGAAGGGTTTAGAGATGAAATAAGTAAATTGCCTACCATTAGAAAAGTTTCTCTAAAAAAAGTGTTTCCTAATAGTTTAAAAGTAGAAGTAGAGAGATTTGATTTGCTAATGGTTGTGTGTGAAAGAGAGATTAAATCTCAAAGTTGTGGGCTTTTGGATGCTGAAACAGGGAAGTTAGAAAAAACAAACATTGATTTAAACTCAGATTTATACAAAAAAAATAAAGTTTTGTATATAGTTTTGGAAGATAAATTGTCCGATAGAGAAATTGTAATTTTTCCAGATATCCTAGAGCAAATTAAGTTTTTTTATAACAATGTAACTTATAGCATAGATGCTCGCATTTCAAATAAATACTACGCAAAAACTATAGGAGTGAGGGATTTTTATCTGCTTACAGATGAGGGTTGGGAGCTGAGAGTTGATTTTACACAAGACATGAGGAAAGTATTGTTTAGACTTAGGCAACTGTTTAATCATATAGATGAAATTCAAGATAGAGATAAAATACTTTTTATAGATACACGAAATGGTGAAAAATTGATTTATAAATTAAGAGATTCTAAATCTAAAAGTAAAAAGTAGTTTTAAATTTTGTGAAATATTTGCTTTGTAGTATAATGCAAGTAATTATTTTATTTTTAAAACACTTAATATGAGTATTATAGAAAAAACAGCACAAGATTTCTTTTGCGAAGCAAATGATGCGTTTGTTGCAGAAAAATTTCAAGAAGCACTACGCTTGTATACTCGAGTTATAGAATTAGAGAAAGGCTTTGTGGTAGCTTATTATAATAGAGGAACTGTAAAAAGTGTATTAGGAGAACATGAAGGAGCAATAGAGGATTATGCAAAAGCTATAGAATTAGATGGAGAGTGTGTTATAGCTTACCATAAAAGAGCAATGGCAAAATATGAATCAGGAGATTGTGTTGGAGCGATAGAAGATTATAATAAAACTATAGAACTTAATCCAAATAACGCAGAAGCTTATAATGATAGAGCATCAACAAAACATGATTTAAGAGATTATAAAGGAGCAATAGAGGATTATACAAAAGCTATAGAATTAGATAAGGATTTTGCACAGGCGTATTATAATCGAGCAATTGCAAAAAATAATTTAAAAGATTTTAAAGGGGCAATAAAAGATTATACAAAAGCTATAGAATTAGATAAGGATTTTGTAGATGCTTATAATAATAGGGGAAATTCAAAAAATAGTTTAAGAGATCATACTGGAGCAATTGAGGATTTTAATAAAGCTTTGGAACTGGATCCAAATTATGCAGAAGTTTATTATAATATTGGAGCTGCAAAAGAGAATTTAAAAGATTTTGAAGGAGCGATAGAAAATTATACTAAAACTATAGAACTCAATCCAAATTTTGTAGACGCTTATACAAATAGAGCAATTGCAAAAGAGAGTTTAAAAGATTTCAAAGGAGCAGTAGAGGATTATACTAAGGCTATAGAGCTCAATCCAAATTTTGCAGATGCTTATTATGATAGAGGAGTCGCAAAAGATGATTTAAAAGATTATGTTGGAGCAATAGAGGATTATACTAAGGCTATAGAGCTCAATCCAAATTTCGCAGATGCTTATCATGATAGAGGAGTTGCAAAGTATAATTCAGAAGATTATGAGGGAGCGATAAAAGACTATACTAAAGCCATAGAACTTGATCCAAATTATATAGAAGCTTATTGTCATAGAGCAGGTATAAAGAGAATTTTTGAAGATTACAAAGGAATGATAGAGGATTGTACTAAAGCTATAGAAATCGATCCAAAATATGCAGAAGCTCATGCTGTTAGAGGATTTGCAAAGGAAAAATTAGGGGATAGTATTGGAGCAGCGGATGACTATGTTAAAGCTGTGATATTGGATGAAAAGTGGTAGTAAACTAGAAATTTTGCTTTTTACGTTAAAATTTAGATATATTTCAAAGAAAGCTTTGTGTTTGAAGCAGTTTTTAGTATAATGAACTTATAACCTTTTATAAATTTTAAAAATTTATCAATTCACAGTACACTGATAAGATTTTTGAAGTATATAGATACACTACTCGCTAAAAGCACAAGATTTTGAACGTATATGACTATTCCACAAAAACAACAAGAAGCACTCCAAAAACTTGAAGAGCAAATTGGTAAAAAATTAATTAGAATTCCTTTTGAAGATATTAAAAAAGGGGAAAATTGTTATGTCTTAGATAATGAGCATAATGTCATAGGATTAAATTTAAAGCATAATAAAATCAACGATATCACGCCTCTTAAAAACCTTGCAAATCTGACAAGTTTGGAGTTATGGAAAAACAAAATCAAAGATATCACACCTCTTAAAAACCTTACAAATCTGACAGGCTTGGATTTGGGTGCAAATCAAATCAAGGATATCACACCTCTCAAAAACCTTATAAATCTGACAAGTTTGTATTTAAGCTTAAATCAAATCAAAAATATCACACCTCTTGAGAACCTTACAAGTCTGACAAGTTTGAATTTGGGTGCAAATCAAATCAACGATATCACACCTCTTGAGAACCTTACAAGTCTGACAGGTTTAAGTTTGTGGAATAATCAAATCAACGATATTACACCTCTTAAAAACCTTACAAATCTGACTAGTTTGAACTTGCAGAAAAATAAAATCAATGATATCACACCTCTTACAAACCTTACAAATCTGACAAGTTTAAATTTAAATAGAAACAAAATCAGCAAAATCACACCTCTCAAAAGCCTTACAAATCTGACAAGTTTGGGTTTAAGCTCGAATCAAATCGAATATATCACACCTCTTAAAAAACTTACAAATCTGACGAGTTTGAACTTGCAGGAAAATAAAATCAACGATATCACACCATTAAGACTATTACTAGAAAATAATGAAAAATTAAAAATTAGTGCTGAAGTACGTGGTATGAATAATAACACATTTCATCTGGGAGGTAACCCACTTGAAACACCTCCTATGGAAATTGTGTATCAAGGGCGAGAAAGGTTTTTGAGTTGGTTTGAAGAAGAAAAAAAGAGTCTAAATTATGTAAAAGTGTCAGTTTTGGGCAATACCACAAGTGGCAAAAGCACATTTATTAATTGCTTAGATTTTGATGATAAAAATGAAGATGAAATATTAGAAACCATTAAAAACAATTATAAAAATAACAATGTCAGCACACATGGTATGAGGATTGTGAGAAAAAAATATAATGATATTACTGTTAATTTTTGGGATTTTGGAGGACAAGAGCATTTTCATGGTACATACAATTTATTCTTGGGTGGAAATATTGTTATATTGGTAGTAACGGGGAAAGATGAAGGTATTTCAATGACTGGAGAGAAATTAAATACACATATTACTCTCGAAAAAGATAATCCAACAAGTCAAAAGAACTTGCGTCATTTTTCATCCGAATACTGGATTACGAAGATTAATCGTAAGTTTGACACAACAAAAGAAAAAGATAACTTTTTTATTATCCAGAATAAGATTGATGAATATACAAATAAACTAAGTTTAAAAACTGATTCCAAGAATGTTTTTTTAATGAGTTTTAAGGAGATAGATTTTGTAGAGTTAAGCAATAAAGAAAGCATAGAACCCAAAAAAAATTGGCAAGAGTTTAGAAAAAAGCTAATGAAGGCAATTGATAATAATATTGATGCTACTCTTACAGGTAAAATGTTGTTGGATAAATTTAATGGAGATAAACGTACATTTATTGAGCTTGAGGATTTGTATGAAGAAGTTAAGAATCAGATTGAAAAACAAGAAAACGATACTGAAAAAGATTTAAAATTAAGGTTCATGGATAATCTTAAGGATTTAGAGATTGTAGGAAGAATTTTCTTTTTGGGAAGTAATACTTTAAGTACACCAGAGAGTAAATTGCGTTTTTTAGACAAAAAACGTGATACAAAAATATTCATTAATCCAGAATATGTAACAAATACTATTTATAAAATTCTTGATTGGGAAAGGCTTGTGAATAGTGTGGGCTCTGAAGATTGTCGAAAGGTTGGGCAATTTGAAAGAGATGCAATACCGAGAGAAATTGGAGAAGTAGATACTTTTTTGGAATTAATAAAACAAGAGAATATTATTTATGAATATGAAGAAGATGGAAAAATAAAATATGTAGCACCACAATATTTAATGGATTGGAAAGAATTTGAAAAAAAGAATAGGAGTGATGCTAACTCAATAATCGCATTTCAAAATAAAGCAAAAGACAAAATAAGAATTACATCAGATTTGATAGAACCGTGGTTAATTGTAAAGATAATTTCGCACTTTGGAGAAGGTCAAATTGGTTTCGCAGCTTGGAATGAAGGATTTTATTATAGACATGGAGATTATGATGATTTTTCTATTTGCATTGAGCGAGTAAAGATTGATGGAAAAAATAAGACGAATGACGTTTTTGATTTGCGGGTTTATCTCAAAAAAGATAAAGCAACGGTAGAAGATATAGAAAAAATAAAAATTCAAATTTTAGAGAAAATAGTAGAATTACAAGGAAATAATCGAAATACACTTGAAGTTGTAGATATAGATGGACAACGATTATCAATACCGGATTTTATAGAAAAATTAAAAGGTTATAAAAATCAGGATTTAAAAGAAATAGGAGATAAAGTAAACTTTATTCATGAACAAACTAAAAAAGAAGACTTAGATAGAAAGGTAAATGAAAAAATTG
Source organism: Candidatus Moraniibacteriota bacterium (assembly GCA_027039165.1). Taxonomy (GTDB): domain Bacteria; phylum Patescibacteriota; class Minisyncoccia; order Moranbacterales; genus JALWEZ01. Next base: position 155 of record JALWEZ010000155.1, on the reverse strand, counting down.
AAAAATCTTGGGTATGTAAAATCTTGTCCGCAATTAATTTTGGTTTGAATTTTTTTAATTTTAGTTTACCAAAAGAAAGTATATGCTTTTGGTTAAAAAAAAGAGAAACAATTAAAATGTAAAAAAAAGATAAAACATCCATCAAACTATACTAC
>JALWEZ010000154.1 GCA_027039165.1 Candidatus Moraniibacteriota bacterium | reverse complement strand
ATTTAAAAGTAGATAAACAAATTTTTGAGAAGTATCCTTTTTTAAATATTGGAGTTGTGGTTGTAAAAGAAATTGATAATACAGATAAAAATTCAGAAATTATTTCTATGCTTTCTGAACAAGTAAATTTGATAAAAACAAGGTATAGTATTGATACATATAAACAACTTCCAAAAATCAGTGCATGGAAAGATGTTTATTGCTCATTTGGGGCTAAGTCTAAAAAATATAGTTGTTCTGTACAAAATTTATATCGTATGATCTTTGACGGGGTACAGCTTCGTCATATAAATAAAATTGTCGATATATATAATTATATATCTCTAAAATATACAATTCCCGTAGGTGGAGATGATATTGATAAGGTTGATGGTGACATTTTTTTACGCTTTGCAACAGGTGAAGAAAAATTTATTAGTCTTAATTCTACGAAAGTAGATTATCCAAAAGCTGGCGAAGTAATATATACTGATGAAAAGGAGGTTTTGTGTCGCAGATGGAATTGGCGCGAATGTGATAAATCTAAAATGAGTGAACAAACAAAAAATGCAGTACTTGTAGTAGAAGCAATTCCACCTATCTCTAAAGGTGAAGTTCAAAAGATAATTGAAGAATTAGCGATATTGGTAAAAAAATTTTGTGGTGGAGAAATCACTAAATATATTGTTGATGCTAAAAACAAAGAGATTAGTATATAATAAATAATTTATAATTTAAAGTTATGAGAAAAATAATTGTTGATAATGAAATTTTTGATAAATTTCCAGATTTTAAAAGAGGTGTGATTGTTGTAAGTAGTATAGAAAATGCTTTAGGTAATAAAAGAATTAAAAAACCTTTAAACAAAGAGATTGAAAATAAAAATGATTTTGATTACAAAAATCATGAATTCATAAAAGTATGGGATGAAGTGCACACAAAGTTTGGATCTAATCCTAATAAATTTCCACCATCAATAAAATCACTACTTAAAAGAATTCAATCTGGTGGAGGTTTTCCGTTTATTAATTCTGTCGTTGCTTTGTTTAATTACATTTCTATTAAATATTTAGTTCCTTGTGGTGGAGATGATATAGAAAAAATAAAAGGAAATTTGCGCCTTGGGTTTGCAAAAGGAAAAGAAATTTTTATACCACTAGGAACTGAAAAAGAAGAAATTCCTGAAGTCGGTGAGGTAATTTATTTTGATGATAAAACATTGAATGTAATGTGTAGAAGATGGAATTGGCGAAATGGAGATTTTACAAAAATAACCGAGCATACTAAAAAAATTATTATAAACATTGATGGGATACAATCAGTTCCTAAATCTCTAATTGAAGAAGCTAGAGATGAACTAGCTAAATTACTCGTTGAACAATGTAACGCTCAGATAACAACTGATTATATTGATAAAGATAATCGAGAGATTGGCATAGGTTTGTAAAAAAGAAATTTTGGTATGATATACTAGATATATAAAAAATAGTAAAGAAATTAAATATAGATATTAAACATATATAATCCTAACTTATCAAAAAGAAATTTTTATGAAGAAAAATATAAGAAAACCAACAGTAGTAAGTCTATTTTCAGGTTGCGGAGGACTTGATTTGGGCTTTATAAATGCGGGGTTTGATATAATTTGGGCAAATGATTTTTTTTCAGAAGCAGTGGAAACATATAAAAAAAATATAGGAGATCATATTATTTTAGGAGATATTTCACAAATTAAAAGTTCTGAAATACCTAATGACTTTGATGTTTTACTAGGAGGATTTCCCTGTCAAGGTTTTTCAATAGCAAATATAAAAAGAAGTATGGAAGATGAGAGAAATTTTTTATACAAAGAGATGCTAAGAATTGTTAAAGATAAAAAACCTAAGTTTTTTTTAGCTGAGAATGTAAAAGGATTGTTGTCTATGCATAAAGGCAAAGTTATTGAAATGATTGTAAATGATTTTAAGAAATTAGGATATAAAGTCGATTATAAATTAGTAAACTCTGCTGATTATGGCGTTCCTCAGCAAAGAGAAAGAGTTATTATAATTGGTAATAGAATAGGTGTTAAAAATAAATTTCCAAAAGAATCACACAAAAATAAACACATTACAGTTAAGAATATCTGTGGTGATTTAGCTAATGTAAGAACAAGAGATTTACCTTTTTCTTTAGATGGAAAAACTATTCATAATCATGTGGCAAGAACAAATGTTCATGATAAATTTTGGGGAAGAAAGCATAAAGTAAATCAACACGATATTTGTGATTATTTAAAATATTGGAGAAATAAAAAAGGTATATCAACAAAAAAAGTAGATGAACATTTTGGTTATGCACATACAGCGGGACATTGGTTTAGAAAAGATAATAATTCTGGGAGTATTCCAAAACCTGAAGATTGGTGGAAATTAAAAAACTTACTAGGATTTGATGACAAATATGATAAACAAGTAACGGAACTAGAATTAAAAGAAATTAAATTTGAACAATCTTTAAGGATAAACAATTGGGATAGACCAAGTGATACAATTACTGCAACAGGACCTGAAATTCATCCAAGTAAAAAAAGAAGAATGTCTGTTCGCGAGTGTGCAAGGATACAAACCTTTCCTGATAATTTCGTTTTTTACGGGAGTTTAGGCAACATGTATAAACAAATAGGAAATGCTGTTCCTGTTCTTCTGAGTGAAAAATTGGCAAAAACAATAAAAAAATATTTATAATTTAAATTGTAAAATATGAAATCAAATAAAGAGATTGAAATAATTGAAGAAAAATACTTAAAAAAGTTTTTTCATTTAATGAAATATGCAGAAGATGAGATGATGTTTGGTTTTAAAACTAAAGAAAAAATAAAGGATGATTGGATTGGTAAATATGGAACAAATATTTCTGATTTTGCAGTAGGTGCTGAAAGAATAATTTATGCATTAATGAACGGTAAAGGTGTAGGGCAACCTAACTCTTGTCCAGTAGGTTCTGATATGTTTTTTGAAGTTGAAGATGCTTTTATCCATATCGACTTGAAAACAGTACAAACTAATAATATTGGTGATATAACGAATAGTATTTTTGTTGGTAAAAATCAAAATAGTTATAAAGGAAAA
>JALWEZ010000153.1 GCA_027039165.1 Candidatus Moraniibacteriota bacterium | reverse complement strand
TGGTTATCTGGTTAATCGGTTATTTGATGTCGGATGTCGGGGCTTCGATACATTCCTCACTCCGTTCGGAATACTCAGCCACCTTTGATTCTACTTCAAAGGTCGCCGAGTAATCCCGATGACAATCGGGATTGTACCGAGGTGCACTTTGTCGCTTTGGTTACTGAGCCTGCCGAAGTATCCACTTTCTACTAACTACTACTAATTTTCTTGAAGTCGTTTGATAATTTCCGGTTTTTTTCTAATTGAAATGGGGATTATATCGCCGTTGGACAATAATAATTTATCGTTTTTATAGACCGATTTTACTTGTTTGTAATTAACCAAATGGGATTGATGACAACGCATAAACATATTTTCATCAAGCAAATCTTGATAATATTTGATGTTTTTTGAAGCAATAATATTTTGATTTTTGGTAATAAATAAGGTATAAGCGCCATCGGCTTCTAACCGGATAATATCTTTTTGATAGATGATATATCTGTTTTCGGTGGTTTTTAAGACGATTTTTTTATCGGTGGCTTTTTCGTTGTTTTTAAAAACCGACAATAAACTTTGATATTCTTTTTCATTATCAATCAAACCGGTTGCTTTTTGTAGGGCTGTTTGTAATTCTACCGGATCAATAGGTTTTAATAAATAATCCAATGCACTGACTTTAAAGGCTTTGATGGCATATTCGTTGTAGGCGGTGGTAAAAATAATTTTAAAATCGGGGCGATCAATCCGTTCAAGTATGTCAAAACCGCTGCCTTCTTGAAGTTTGATGTCTAAAAATACCAAATCGGGGTTTAATTCGTTTATCAAATGAACCGCTTCATTGACGCGTTCCGTTTCGGCTACGATTTCTATATCAACAGACAGGATTTGAAGCATTTTTTTGAGTGCTTCACGTGCCTTTTGTTCGTCTTCTATGAGTATGATTTTTAGCATTTTAAACAGAAATTAACAGTTGTGCCGTTGGTATTTGAACTGATTTTAAAAGATTTTTCTTCGTTCAAATCTCTTAATTTTAAGCGTTTTAAAAAGATGTCAATGGCGTGTTTTTTGCCGTCTTTATTGATTTTTTCAAAACCGGTTCCGTTGTCTTTTATTTCAAAACAAATTTCATCTTGATGTTTGAATATCGTTATACTGATATTTCCGGTTTTGTCAATATTATTAAATCCGTGTTCAATAGCATTTTCAACAAAAGGCTGTAACAATAAAGGTGGAATTTCAACAGTGTGTATATCGATATTATCATAGATGTTTATTTCATAATCAAATTTGTCTTCGTAACGCAACTTTTGGGTGTCCAAATAGTTTTTTAAGGTGTCAATTTCTTCGGATAAGGTGATGCTTTTCTTATCGATAAAATCAAAATTTTGACGAATCAATTTTGCAAAACGCGACAAATAACTTGCCGATTTCAGAGGCTCATTGTCCAAAAGTGAATTTTGAATAGCAGACAAGGCATTGAAAATAAAATGCGGATTCATTTGACTGCGCAATACTTTTTGTTCTAAAAACATTTTCTCTTTTTCTTCTTTCAACTTTTTGTTCTTGCTTTGTATCTTCCAAAATATCCACAAGAAAAGTGATGACAATATTGTAACTATCAAAACAAAACGGTATGTTCTGTTGGTGTTTCTGGCTTTGAGCAAATCATTTTCTTTTGCCACAAGCCGGTATTGGTTTTCTGCCAATTTTAAATCTTCCCGATTTTCCTTTTCTTTTTGCAATAGATTAAGCGAATCTCTTTTTTGTTGGTATTTTAACGAATTTTGAAAATCTTTTTCCAATAAAGCAATATGCAGCAGCGCATCATATACATCTTTTTGAACTTTGATATTGTTTTGTTTTTGTAATTGCTCTAAAACGTCCGAATATATTTTTTTTGCCTGCTCAATTTTATGAATATACAGGTATAAATCCGCTAAATTTCTATTGGGTTTGGTATTGGCACTACCAATTTTTGTGTTTATGTCTATGGCTTTGTTGTAGTAAGCAATAGCCTTATCGTATTGGCCTATTTGTCTATAAACGCTTCCTAAATTGTTATAAGATTTGGCAATAGCACTTTTGTCTTTTAATGACTTATTGAGTTTTAAAGATTTATTGTTATAGTTTAAAGCTTTTGAAAAATCGCCAATATTTTTATAAATCACAGCCAGATTGTTGTAAGTGGCTGAAAGCCTCAATGAGTCTTTTTCTTTTTCTTGAATGGTAATTGCCTTTTTGGTATATTCGATGGCTTTTAGATAATTTTTGTAGAGATATTGTACGTGTGCCAATGCAATATAAATATTTGCTTCAAGCGTCGGGTCTTTGATTTTTTTGTTTAATTCTTGTGCTTTTAACAGATATGAAACGGCTTCCACTTTGTTTGAAATAAAAGCATATTCGGAGCCTAATTGCCAATATATTTCGGCAATATAAGCACTATTGTTATGTGATTTAAAATAGTTTAAAGCTTTTTTGAAATATTTGATAGCTTCTTTGTCTTTTTGTAAATCGGAAAGTAGTTTTGCTTTTTCAAAAATGAGTAGTGCTTCTTGTTTTTCGGTAAGTGTTTGGGTGTTTAAAGTGCTGTCAATTGCTGTGATTGATTCAGAAGTAGTCGGTCTTTTTAAAGTTTGTATCAGTTGTGTATCAAAAGAGCTGTCGTCTTCCGTGTCTAGTGCAGTGCAGGCACTAAATAATAATAAGATAACTAAAAAAACACTGTTTTTTAACATGAGGAATTGAAAAACAAAACTGTTTTATTTGAGTTGATAATGTATCAAATAATCAAAAAACGCTTCAAGTTCTTGTCCTATTATTTCATTATTCATTTTATATTTATCAAAAAGTCTTTGTTCTGTATTTTTCTGATTTTTTAATAAAGCTTTTTCTTGCTTTTCAATTGTCTTTTGGCGTTTTTTGATACGAACGGCATATTTTTTATCAATTTTTTTGGCATCTTTGACAAATGTATTAAAAAAATGCTTTTTGTTGCGTTTAAATTTGTCAAAATGCTGTTGCAAAGCCGATTGATAATCAGTAAAATTATTCAAATCGCCTGAAAAATGACCGATGCCGTTGTACAAAGGCACAAATGTGTGCGTGCAAGGGTGTACAAAAG
>JALWEZ010000152.1 GCA_027039165.1 Candidatus Moraniibacteriota bacterium | reverse complement strand
CCTATATCTTTTGATAGGGATTTAAATAATTTGTAAGTTAGTTTATTTTTTGTTTGCAAAAACGTATTTTTTATACTATTTACTTTCATGAAAATTTTGATTAATTTATACTTTGTTTTGTAAGTTAATTGTAAATGTAAATAGCCATAAAGTCAAAAAAATAAAAAACAGCTACACTATTTTTGTAACTGTTTTAGTTTTTAATCTCTAGCAAATCTCCTTCTAGCATATTCCATGCTTTTTTCGCTTATGAGTCCCATCTCCTCTATTTCTTTGAATTTTGTGGCTAGTCTAAATATTTCAAACCTTTTTGATACACTAGACTTTAACCCAAAACTCACAGCATTTTTTAGACTTATATATAAACCACATAAGTCTTTTAGATTCGCTCTAACCAGATCTATAGAAGAAGGACATCCTTCCTTTTTTAGAAATCCTAATAATGAGACGCCATAATACACTCTCTCATCATTAGGATTATTTTTCCAACCACGCTCTTCAAGAAAAGCTATTGCTTCTTGGTGAGCGCAAAAAGGAATTGCAACATCCCAATCATTCGGTTCTCTATCGAGCATCCCAGCTCTTGCAAATACTTGAGAACCAACTATAGCACATTTGTGCCCCTTTGATTGTAGAAAACTTACTAAGTCCTCTACAACTTTTTGAGTATTATCATTCATTTTTATTTATCTCCTTTTTTTAAAAAATAACCAATTCTAGAAAAAACATTTTCTATGTTTTGGTTTTCTTTTATAAACCTTTTTGCTAGGCACAGATGTTTGATATCCACGAACTTCCTTATGAATAATCGCAAGTTGATGAAAATCTCTTTGCTTTAAAGCTTGTTGTTTTCTCTTAGTCATTACGAACTCCTTCTTTTTTTAAATAACTAAAACCTCTCTCTGATTAACATTTTAAATACTACATGATTATCTCAAAAATGTCAAATTTTTTAATTTTATTTTGCAAATTTTAAAAGAAGTGTTATTATCTAATTATAGTATTAAATTACAGCGTTATGATTAAATGGATTATTTGGATTGTGTGGTTGATTTTAGTTATACTTTGGAATTATGGTTGGCCTGGTGTGGAACCTATTTGGGATGTGATAGTTGCTACATTTCTCTCACTTAGCACTACGCTAGCACACAAAAAAATCCCACAAATCAAAGAAAAAACTAATAAAAGTGATAAAAAATAATTTATCACTTTTTTAAACTAAATCTTTTTATATACAAATACTTAACAAAATCTATTCAAATAACTTTTCTACTTTATCAGTAGTTTCATTTATAGCTTTTTCTATGTCATCAAGTGTAGGATTAATTACAGCTTTATGCTCATCCATAACTTGCTTAATAATTTTTGGAATATCCAAATATGTACATTTTCCTAAAAGGAATTTATCTACCATCACATCATTTGCAGTATTCATAACAGCAGGCATTGTTCCCCCGATTTCCATAGCTCTAAATGCATATGAAAGACATGGAAATCTATCTAAATCAGGCTCTTTAAAAGTATAAGAAGTGTTAAAATTGTGTCTTTTAATTGACGCTTCCCATCTGTCTGGATAGCTAAGAGCATATTGGATAGGAAGCCTCATGTCAGGTTCAGAAATCTGAGCTATTATAGAATTATCACAATACTCTACCATTGAGTGAATTATGCTTTCTTTATGAATTACTACTTGAATATTCTTTGGGCTAACGTCATACAAATGCATTGCCTCAATCACCTCAAAACCCTTGTTCATAAGAGTTGCTGAGTCAATTGTAATTTTTTTGCCCATTTGCCAAGTTTTGTGTCCCAGCGCATCTTCAATTGATACATTTTTCAATTCTTCTTTGGTATAATCTCTAAGAGCTCCTCCTGAACAAGTTACAATAAGAGACTTAATATTTTTCTTATTTTCTCCGTTTAAACACTGAAAAAGTGCGCTGTGCTCTGAATCAATTGGCATAATTTGTACTCCATTTGCTTTTGCTTCTCTCATTACAATTTCACCAGCAGCCACAAGTGTTTCTTTGTTTGCAAGTGCTACGCTCTTTTTGTTTTTTATAGCTTCAAGTGTTGCACGAATTATAGTAAGTCCTACAGTTGCACTGACAAAAGTATCATACCCTTCCATACCAGCTATTTCTTCAAGCATATTCTCTCCAGTAAGTACTTCTATATCTACTTTTTTTTGTAATTGCTTCGCTTTTTGTGGATTAGCTACTCCTACAACTTTTGGAGAAAATTCTTTTATTTGTTTATAGAGCAAATCTATATCACTACCTACACTAAGAGCAAATATTTCAAGTTTTTCTGGATATTTCCTTACTACATCAAGAGTTTGAGTTCCTATCGAACCAGTGCTTCCCATCAATGCTATTTTTTTCATACAATTTCTTAATTAAATATTTTTTTAAATAAATTTACTATCCATTGCCAAAAACCTCCAGATTTTTCTGAATTTTTCTCAGTTTTTTCAAACTTAACCGGAATTTCAAATGATTTTTGGCGACTAACTTCTCCAGAAGGATTTTCCGCCTTAAAAACTAATTTTCCCTCTTTTGCTTTACCTGAATTAAATTCAAGCTTAGCCGAAAAATCAACAGCGTCCTCAGTCATCCATTCACCTTTTATTTTGAGACCGGTTTTTGCTAGACTTTTATTGTCTTTTGTAAAAAGCTCCACTGTACCTAAACTTCCCTCAAAACCAAACCAAACATGATTTGAATTTCCCTCTATAATAAGTGGAGAATTTACAACTTGATTTTTCTCTATATTTACTATAGGATTTCCACTGGGTATTTTTATTGTATTTTTGCATTTTCCCTCAATAATATTTTTTGCACCAAATCTTTGTGCTATACACTCATTTTTAAAAGTTTTTCTCTCCATAATTGGACACGGTTTATTTGGCGCACATCCACTCCCTAAATTAATTTCTCCACAAACTGGTTTATTATTATCACCACAAGACTCACAAGCTTTCTCTTTTAAGAATTTTGCACCACTTTCTTCTAATTCACATTTATTTGAAAAAGTCTTATTTTTTCCATTAATTTCTCCACAAACTGCCAAATTTCCTTTTTTACATTTTTTTACTCCTGATGCTTTATCTAATTC
>JALWEZ010000151.1 GCA_027039165.1 Candidatus Moraniibacteriota bacterium | reverse complement strand
AAAAATAATATATTGATACTAAAAAAATAATCAAAAATTGTATTTATGTATTTGAAAATCACTTAAATATCCTAAAAGAAAAATTCGATTTTGATGAGAAAAAATTCAGAAAAGATTTTGAAAATTTTACTCGAGATTTAAATATGTATATATTTGAAGATGTAAGAGATTCTATTGAGAAACTTCATGACGCAGGACACTCACTTTTTATCGTAACATTTGGCTCTCCGTTTATACAAAATGTAAAAATTTCTAGTAGTGGTATAAATTATTTCTTTAAAGATATAATAATAACGCAAAACAGCAAAGGAAAAGCTGTGTCTAACTTAATTGAAAAATATCTAATAGATTCATCAGATAAATCTATATTTTTAGATGATAAAATTGAGCATTTAGAGGAAGTTTCTGACTTGAATCCAAATATGTGCACAATTTTAATGACTCGCACACAAGGACAATACACAGAACAAACACTTAGTAATGTTAAAAGTAAAAAGTATGCAAAAATTAATGATATGGATGACTTTTTAGATATAGTTAATAAGTTTTGAAATAATTTTTAATATAAAAAATATATGTGTGGAATTGTAGGTTATATAGGTAAAAATAATGCAAGAATTACCTTAATAGAAGGTTTGAAGAGATTAGAATATAGAGGTTATGATAGTTCTGGGATTTCTATTCATAATGGAAATGAAATAAAAACTATCAAATCTGTAGGAAAAGTTTCAAATTTAGAGGAAAAAATTAATCCAGATGAATTTAGAGGAAACTTAGGTTTAGCACACACACGCTGGGCAACTCATGGAAAGCCTAGTATTGAAAATGCTCATCCGCACAATGCAGGAGATATAACACTTGTACACAATGGAATAATTGAAAATTATCAAGAAATTAAAAAATATTTAATAAAAAAAGGTCATGAATTCATTTCTGATACTGATTCTGAGGTAGTTGCTCATTTAATTCAAGAAGAAAATAAAACAAAAGAATTTGAAGAAGCTGTAAGAGATGCTCTGAAAAAAATAAAAGGTGCTTATGCACTAGCTATTATTCATAAAAATTATCCAGAAAAGCTAATAGTTGTAAAAAACTCCTCCCCATTGGTTATAGGAATAGGGGAGGATGAGTTTATTATAGCATCTGATGCAAGTGCTATAATATCTTATACAAACAGAGTGTTGTATTTAGATGACAACGAATTAGCTATTTTATCACCAACAAATTATACTGTAAAAACTATTTCTTCAAATAAATCATTATATAAAGAAGAACAAGAACTTGATTGGAGTGATGAACAAGCAAAAAAAGAAGGTTTCGATCATTTTATGTTAAAAGAAATCCATGATCAACCTCACTCAATACAAGACGCTATAAGAGGACGTATTGATATGGATAATGGTATGGTATTACTTGGTGGTTTAATTCCTATAGAAGAGCGTCTACGTTCGATTAATCGTATTATAATTGTCTCTTGTGGTACATCCTATTATGCAGGGCTTGTGGGAGAGTATATGATAGAAGAATATGCGGGAATTCCTACAGAAGTTGAATATGCAAGTGAATTTAGGTATAGAAAGCCACTTTTAGATAAAAATACAGCAGTTGTGGTAATTTCTCAATCTGGAGAGACTGCTGATACACTTGCTGCGCTAAAAGAAGCTAAAAATAAAGGTGCTCTAACAATTGGTATTGTAAATGTAGTTGGTTCAAGTATTGCAAGACAAACAGACGCTGGAATTTATAATCACGCTGGACCAGAAATAAGTGTTGCTAGTACAAAAGCTTTTACATCACAACTATCAATTCTAACACTCCTTACTGTTTATCTAGGAAGACAACGAGATATGTCTATGGTAATGGGTAAGCGAATTCTCTCTGAATTACAAAAACTTCCCTCTTTGATAGAAAAAATATTAAAAGAAGAGGGAAGTATTCAAAAAATAGCAAAAAAATATGCAGATTTTGAAAATTTCTTTTATCTAGGAAGAAAATATAACTTTCCTATAGCTTGTGAAGGAGCTCTCAAGATAAAAGAAATTGCTTACACACATGCGGAGGGTTATCCTGCAGGAGAAATGAAACACGGTCCTATCGCATTAATTGATAAAAACTTCCCTTCTATTGTTTTAGCGCCTAAAGATAGTGTATTTGAAAAAACATTGAGTGCCATTGAAGAAATTAAGGCTCGCGAAGGAAAGGTTGTAGCTATAACTACAGAGAAAAATAAAGATTTAAGTGTAGAAGATACAATTTTTGTACCAAAAACATTAGAAATTCTTACTCCAATATTAATGACAATTCCATTACAACTCTTAGCTTATTTTGTAGGTACGGAAAGAGGACATGATGTAGATAAACCAAAAAATCTAGCAAAAAGTGTAACTGTAGAGTAAATAAAATAAATAAAAACAAGGTTCAAATTTATAAAACCTTGTTTTTTTATTTGAAATCTATAAAATTAACCGTTACATATTATACTACCTTCGAATCTTTCGTTATTTAAGTATCTTTTTAAATTATCCAAATTTTGTCCACTTATAGTTACAACCTCCAAATTTTCTTTATTTGCAAATTTTGCTGCTACTGGATCAAAAGGTGCGTGCATTCCAGGAGTCCAAGTCTCCCCTACCATTTTACAAAATTCAGGCCAAGACATTTCTTCTACCTTTTTTGCGTCCGGATATTTTTTAGGATCTTTATCATAAATATAAGAAATATTTGATAAATTTACAATTTTCTTTATTCCTAAAAATTTAGCAATAAGAGCTGTATCATAATCTGTAGAAAACCCAGGTTTCCATCCAGCAGCCACCATAACAGGATCTTTACATGAATAAAAATCTTCTAGATCATATGGATTTGTATTTATTCTAGTGTAAGCATATTCTTTAAAAATTGTTTTTACTAATTGAGCATTTAAACGAGTTGAATGAATTCCAACCCAATCTTTCTCTTCATTTGTAATATTATTGTTTATTTCTTCTGCTGATTCTTGATATTTTCTAGCAGTAGATCCTCCGCCCGTAATAAAAACAAATCTTTGATTATGATTTTCAATCTGATAAGTGATTAAATCCCTAAATCTTTTCAAAAATTCAATATCAATTTCATCTGGAACAATTA
>JALWEZ010000150.1 GCA_027039165.1 Candidatus Moraniibacteriota bacterium | reverse complement strand
ATTATATAGTGTATTATAAAAAAAAGATAAATATAATATATTCATAAACAAAGGAAGATGAAAGATATAATAAATCGTGTAAAAAAAGAATTCGAGCAAATTAATAATGAATTAAATAACCAATCATTATCTAATGATACACAGAAATTGACTGCTCTTAGTAAAAAAAGATCTCAAATACTTGAAACTGTCGAAAAAATCCAAGAATATGAGACTCTCGTAAAAACAATGAAAGAAAATGCTACTCTTGCCAACGAAGATTCTGAGCTTGCAGAGCTAGCTATGGAAGAAAATATAGAACTAGCGCAAAAAAAACCAATTTTAGAGAAAGAATTAGAAGTTTTGCTTTTGCCAAAAGATCCAAATGATGCCAAAGATATTATAGTTGAAATTCGCGCTGGAGCTGGTGGAGATGAGTCAGCTTTATTTGCTGGAGATTTGCTTAGAATGTATATGCGTTATGCAGAGATTAAAAATTGGAAAACTTCTATAGTGAGCGAAAATAGAAATGATATCGGTGGTTACAAAGAAGTAGTTTTTGAAGTAAAATCACCAGCAAGTTCTGATCCTGTTTATCAAAATCTCAAATATGAATCAGGAGTGCACAGAGTTCAAAGGGTGCCAGACACTGAAAAACAAGGAAGGATTCATACTTCGACTGCGACCGTTGCAGTTTTACCAGAGGCAGAGGAGGTTGATATAGAAATAAAAGACAAGGATTTAAGAATTGATACCTTTGCTTCATCTGGTCCAGGTGGTCAAAGTGTAAACACTACAATGAGTGCTGTGAGGATTACGCATTTGCCCACAAACACAGTAGTGTCATGCCAAGACGAGAAGTCACAGCACAAAAATAAGGCAAAAGCAATGAAAGTGTTGCGTTCTAGAATTTTGCAACAAGAAGAAGAAAGACTTGCTAAAGAAAGAGGTGATGATAGGCGCTCTCAGGTAGGAACAGGGGACAGAAGCGAAAAAATTAGGACTTATAATGTGCCACAAGGACGCGTGACTGATCATAGAATTAAAAAAAGCTGGAGTAATATCGATGCCATACTGCGTGGTGAGTTAGATGACATTGTCACCGCATTAAGAGAAGAAGATGTGAGAATAAAATTAGAAAATCAATCAAAAAAGTCCGAGTAATAAAAAAGATAAAGTTTAAAAATAATTAATTAATAAATATTATGAAAAAAGTTTTGTATGCTGTAGTAATATTCACTATAATTTCATTATCAACAAATGTTTACGCACAAAATAAAGAAGGTGAATCAGAATGTTTTAATGGAGTTGATTATTCTTCAGCCAGAAATGATTATGGTGGTTTTTATAACGCACCTAACAATCCAAATGAATTGGCTTTTGCAGCTCTAAAACAAGACGGTTCAATTGTGGCTTGGGGAGATAGTGGTAGTGGTGGAGCAGGTGCTCCAACTGACAAAGGTTATGTAAAGATTTATTCAACAGCTAATTCTTTTGCAGCGCTTAAATCAGATGGAACTATTTCGACTTGGGGCGGTTATTATTCTGAAAACACTAATATTCCAATTGGTGAAGGTTACACAGAAATTTATTCAACAAGTAGTGCTTTTGCAGCTCTAAAACAAGACGGTTCAATTGTGGCTTGGGGAAATCCTAATTATGGCGGTGCTAATGCTCCAACTTACAAAGGTTATGTAAAGATTTATTCAACAGCTAATTCTTTTGCAGCTCTAAAACAAGACGGTTCAATTGTGGCTTGGGGAGATAATGATAGTGGTGGAGCAGGTGCTCCAACTGACAAAGGTTATGTAAAGATTTATTCAACAAGTAGTGCTTTTGCAGCTCTAAAACAAGACGGTTCAATTGTGACTTGGGGAGATAATGATAGTGGTGGAGCAGGTGCTCCAACTGACAAAGGTTATGTAAAGATTTATTCAACAAGTAGTGCTTTTGCAGCTCTAAAACAAGACGGTTCAATTACATCTTGGGGTTCTTTTTACTTTGGTGGAACAGGAGCTCCAACTGATTCAGGATACATTGAAGTTTACTCAACGGATTATGCTTTTGCAGCTCTAAAGCAAGACGGTTCAATTGTTGCTTGGGGTACAGGTTGTGATTCTGGTGTTCCAACTGATAAAGGTTACACAAAAATTTATTCAACAGATAGTGTTTTTGCAGCACTTAAATCAGACGGTTCAATTGTGTCTTGGGGTTTTTTTGAAAATGGTAATAGTTTTGAAGCTCCAACTGACAAAGGTTACGAAAAAATTTATTCAACATACGCTGCATTTGCAGCACTTAAATCAGACGGTTCAATTACAGTTTGGGGTGATTCTGATTACGGAGGATCTAATGCACCAACAGACAAAGGTTACGAAAAAATTTATTCAACAAAATTTGGCGCATTTGCAGCACTTAAATCAGACGGTTCAATTACAATTTGGGGTGGAGGAGATAGTAGTTTAGGCGCTCCAACTGATTCAGGATACATTATTCCATATGGCGGAGATACATGTGAAATATTAAAATTTTCTCAATGTAATGATAGTATTGATAATGATGGAAATGGATTAATTGATTATCCTAATGACCCAGGTTGTGTGAATATGGATGATAATGAAGAAAATGGTTTTATGCCAATATTTAGACTTTACAATACTCGAAACGGAGCACAACTTTATACTAGAGGAGTGGCGGATAAAGATAAAATTTTAGCGAAATTCAAAGATTTCGAATTCACAGACGGGCAACCAGCGTTTTGGGCAAGTCTTACTGAGCAACCTGGACTTATTCCTATTTTTAGGCTTTATAATCAGCGGACTGGAGCACAACTTTATACTCGTGGTGAAGCAGATAAAAATAAAATTTTAAATAAATTTAAAGATTTTAAATTTACAGATGGTACTCCAGCATTCTATGCGAGCCTCATAGATGACGGAAGTACGCCAATTTATAGGCTTTACAACAGGCGAACTGGTATGCAACTCTACACCAGAGGTAAGGCTGATAAAGATAAAATTTTAGCAAAGTTTAAAGACTTTGAGTTTACAGATGATGGTCCAGCGTTTTATTTAAGGACTAATTAATAGTAAGTGTAAGCAAAATAAAAACAAAAGCTATTTTGTAAAGTAGCTTTTGTTTTTTTGATGGAGATATTAACGTTGATATGGTAGAATATATAGGTAAATCTATAAAGCTTTAATTTTATATAAATTTTATGAAAAAAATAATTTTAGGGACAATAGTAGTATTAGTAATTCTAATTGGATATACGTTTTATCAACACCAAACAGACAGGTCAGATAGAATTTCAACTCCAGATGTATATTACCAAGGATTAAAACAGAAATGTAATCTGAAAGAGAATAAAGACTGTTGCATTGAATCTGTGAAAAGAATGAAAAGTGATGGCGCAACAGTAATAGATAGCGATACCGGAGTTTGTAATTATGGATATGAAAGAGAAATGCTTAATTGCGCAGATTCATTTACTTGGTGCAAGTCTTTAACAGTAAATGAAACAAGCAAGGCAAATTTCTATCAAAGCTTGAAAGATAAATGTAAGACAAATGATTTTAAAAAATGTTGTCTGGATTCTGTGAAAGCAATGGAAGTAGTTGGTGCAACTAAATTGTTACTTGATGGAAAAGAAAGTTGCGGAAAGGGACTTGAACCAATGGCGCTAAGATGTCCAGGTTCATATACTTGGTGTCAAACTTTAAATAATCCCGAAGGTGATGATTTTGTACCAGTGCCGATAGATACTCCAAGAATAGAACCAAATCAACCCAAAAATCCTGGTCCAGGATTTGACAGTGATGGCAATGGTCCAATTTGTACTATGGAGGTAAAATCTTGTGGTGATGGAACTTATGTTGGACGAACTGGTCCAAATTGTGAATTTGAAAAATGTCCAAATAATAACAAAAATAATTCGATTGAATTACCAAAAAATATAATAACAGAAAAAGAATGTGTTGCTAAGGGAGGAAAAGTTTGGAATACTTTGGGTGAAACTAGTTATGATGGAAAATTAATTGGAAAAATTGAAGGTTTAAAGTGTCCTTGTGCTTGTTTAGTTAAAACACGATAAATTTATTTAAGAAGTTTTTTAAACAAGTTGTCGTCTTCAAGTAGCTGGATGTTTCTTACCTCTATGGTCTTATTTTTTATAAAATTTGCTAATAGTTTTTGGGAGCTTAACATCTTTTCTTGTTGAGTGCTAAAATACTTAACAGATTTTTCTAATCCTCCGAGAGAGTTTATATATTGTGTCCAATGTTCATTTCGATAGTTGAGTGTAGATTTTATTCTTTTGTAAATAACATCATTTGGTATATACAAGAATACACTTTTAATATCCAAACTTTGAATGAATTCATTGTGCTTTTGGAAAAAATCTATATCAAGTAAATCTTTACTTATAAATGTTAAAAAAAGTCTCTCTATTGCTATTGATAAAATTTTTTGATTTTTACTAAATCGACTTTCGTTTTGAATTGATTGTATGTCTTTGGCTATGCTTAATATTTTAAGTATGTGTTTTTCTACAGACTCTTTGTTAGTAGTTTTATTTTCAAAATAACGTTCAGTTAAATGTTCACAAAGAAAAACTTTTGAATAATTAGAACGCTCCTTAACTAAAAAATTTTGAAAAGCATTTAGTAAAACAGATTTTCCTGCTCCGCTAACCCCATCAAACACCAAAATCGACATATTTAATTTAACTACTTAAGTAAATTTTTTCTAAAAAGCTGAGATGGAGGGATTCGAACCCCCGATACACTGGACCAGAACCAGATGCCTTACCGCTTGGCCACATCTCACTATTACATAATAATTATACATTATTTTTTCTAAATTGCAACGCAACAACAAATTTTTGCATATTTGTCTAAATTTGATATAATATAAATATGAAAAATAAACATATTATATTTATTAGTTTGTTAGTAGTTTTTTTATTAGCAGGTTGTGGAGGCAAAAAAGAAGAGACGAAGTCGAAGTTAATGTATGGAGGTATTCTTATGAGTGAAGATGGTGGTAGAACTTTTGAGCCTAGAAGCGTTGTTGAAACAAAGGACAAAAAACAAGGAAAATCTTTGGCTACTATGAACGTTATTTCTTTAGTTATTGATCCAGTAAATACTGATACAATGTATGTTGGAACTGAAAAAAATGGCATATTTAAAACACTAAACAAAGGGAAAAAATGGGAGAGACTGAATTTTGCTCCAACGTATACTCCAGTTATGGCTATAGAGCCGATAGACACAAATGTTGTGTACGCTAGTGCGATATTTAAAGGAAGAGGACGTCTTTTTAAAACAGAGGATGGTGGAAAGAAGTGGGAACTTGTTTACTCTGAACCAGTTACAAACACAAGCGTTACGGCACTTGCAATTTCTCCAGCGAATCCAAATATTGTTTTTATAGGCACAAACGTTACTGCAAAAGGTTATTCTACATTATCTAGGAGTGTAAATGGTGGAGAAACTTGGACTAATGTGGTAAATGGAAAAACCAAATTTTCAAGAATTTCATTTGACGCAAAAGATTCAAATATAGTTTATGCTTATGCAGACAAAAATGAAATCTTGCGTTCAAATGATGGAGGAGATACTTGGGAAAATTTGGTCAAAGTTTCTCAGAGAGAAAAGGAGGCTATGAAACAGCGAATAAAAGAAGAATGTAAGATAGAAAAAGATAAATATAAGTGTCAAAGGGAAAAGAATAAAAAGATAGGTGATATTATGTATAGTGGTACTCTGTATTCATTTATGGCTCATCCAAAAGCTGCTGGTGTCTTGTATGTTGGGACAAATAAGGGACTGTTTGTTTCTAGGGATTATGGTGTTTCATGGAAGGAAGTGGAAATCATAGCATCGTCAAAAGGGCTTCCTATAAGAGGTTTAGATGCGGCACCAGAGGGATATGGGATGCTTTATGTTGCAGGAAAAGATGTGTATGTAAGACCTAGTAAGGAAAATGAATGGGCAATAACTGATACAAAAAGTAGTAGAGATGTTGTTATAGCAAAGTATGGGCATAAAAATCCAAAAGAAATATTTTTGGGATTAAAGGCTATAGTGAAAAAAAAGAAAAGTATTTTTAGTTTTTAGAGTTGATAAATAATAAGAAAAAGTTAAATAAATAATAAGATGTATACAGAAATAATAGATAGTAAGAAAAGTGATTTTGAGAATGCAGTACAACACTTACTTGTGGAATGTGGTAAATTGCGTACTGGACGTGCTAATGCAAGTTTGGTTGAGAATTTAAAAGTTGATTATTATGGAACTCCCACAGAATTAAAACAAGCAGCAAATATTAGTATTCCTGAGGCTAGACAAATTTTGATTCAACCTTGGGATAAATCTATTTTGGATGCTATAGAACAAACCATTATAAAGTCTGATTTGGGTATTACACCAGCAAATGATGGGGTAGTCATAAGAATCTCATTACCTCCTATGACAGAGCAAAATAGAAAGGATTTAGTAAAAGTGTTAAATCAAAAAACGGAAGAAGCAAAAATAAGTATTAGAAGTATCAGAGAAAGTATATGGAAAGAAATACTTACAAAAGAAAAAGAAGAAAATGTTTCTGAAGATGAGAAATTTGTGGCAAAAGAAAAATTACAAAAAGTTGTGGATTCTTATATTCACGAAATTGATGAAATTAACAAAAAGAAAGAAGAGGATATAATGACAATTTGATGTTTTTTGAATACTTCAAACTGTTTATTATATAGATAAATAAGTTTTTGTGATATACTTGATTAAGTGAGATTAGGCACAAAATTTATAATTTAAAATAATAATATGATTTTTACAGTAGGTTTGTTTGTTGTTGTTTTGGGGATTTTAGTTTTTATACACGAAGCAGGTCATTTTGTTACTGCGCGTAGAAATGGTATAACTTGTCATGAGTTTGGTTTTGGATTTCCTCCAAGGCTTGGTGGTGTTTATAAGGATGCAAAAACTGGGAAGTGGAAATTAGTTTTGGGAAATAAGGAATATATGGGAAATAAGACTTTATATTCCTTTAATTGGATACCTCTTGGGGGATTTGTTCGTATAAAAGGTGAAGATGGAGAAAATAAAGATTCAGATAGTTTTGCTTCTAAATCGACTTGGGTTAGGTTTAAAGTTCTCTCTGGTGGAGTTTTTATGAATTTTGTGTTGGCTTGGGTTCTTTTTAGTGTTGTAGCAATGTTTGGTACTACTGAATTAGCTAGTAATCAGTCAAAATATGCAAAAATTATTGATAAATCTAGAGTCCAAATAAATACAGTAGAAGAAAAAGGAAATGATGGACAAAAATCTCCAGCTGCTAAAATGGGTCTTTCTATGGGGAATTTTATAGAGAAAATTTGTGTAAGCGGTAGTTGTTATGAAATAGCTAGTGTAGAGGATTTAGTTTCTGTAACAAAGGCAAATGCAGGAAAAGAGATTTCTATATATGGAATAGCAGGTAAAGAAAAGTTTGTTAAAAAAGGAATTTTAAGAAAGTCAGAAGAAGGTACACCATTAGGAATATCGATTGCTCAGACAGTTAAAGTTACTTATCCGCCTCACATAGCTTTATGGAAAGGATTAGAGAGGACAGGTGTATCAACTTATATGACTTTTAGTGCATTTGGACAAATGATTACCTCTCTTATTTCTGGAAATGGAATGCCAGCAGGTTTGAATGTTGCAGGTCCAGTGGGTATCGCTGAAATGACAGGAAAAGCTTTTAAAATAGGATTTACAACTTTACTAGTATTAATGGCAATGTTAAGCTTGAATCTTGGAATAATAAATATATTACCAATTCCAGCACTTGACGGAGGTAGAATTTTGTTCCTTTTAATAGAAAAAATAAAAGGAAACCCAGTCGACGCAAAACTGGAGGGTTATATCCATGGAATAAGTTTTTTTATTCTTATTGCTCTTATGCTATTAGTAACAGCAAAAGATATACTAAGGTTTTTTTAATATGAGTTTTGTAAAAAATAAAATGTTTTTTGAGTTTTGCCCCATTTGGGTAGGTTTTATATTTATCTAATAATTTATCTAAAAATAATCCAATTTTACATTCAAAAATATGAGACAATCAAAATTATTTACAAAAACTCAAAAATTTGCCCCAAAAGACGAACAAAGTAATAACGCAAAACTGCTAATAAGAGCTGGTTTTATACATAAAGAAATGGCTGGTGTTTATTCTTATTTACCTCTTGGTCTTAGAGTTATCGAAAAAATTAAACAAATTGCAAGAGAGGAGATGCAAAAAATTGATAGCGAAGAAATTATCATGTCTGGACTTCAATCAAAGCAAATTTGGCAAAAATCTAATCGTTGGGATGATGAGACAGTGGATGTTTGGTTTAAATCAAAGCTAAAAAACGGCAATGAAGTTGGATTTGGTTGGTCTCATGAAGAACCAATAACTAACATGATGATAAATCATATAAATTCACACAAAGATTTACCTGTGTCTGTGTTTCAATTTCAGACAAAACTCAGAAATGAAGAGAGAGCAAAATCTGGAATTATTAGAGGACGTGAGTTTATAATGAAAGACATGTATTCTTTTTGTAAAAGTAAACAAGAATTGGAAGAATATTATCAAAGGGCAATTGTTGCATATAATAAATTTTATCAAAGAGTTGGAATTGGGGAAGATACTCATGTTGTTTTTGCGAGTGGTGGTGCATTTACTGAATTTTCTCATGAATTTCAGACTATTACAGAAATTGGAGAGGATATCGTGTTTAAAGTTCCGAATAAAGATAGATATTTAAATCAAGAAATTGTGAGTCTTAAAATTCAAACTCCTCAAGATAAAGACGAAGAAAAAAAACAAATGCAAGAAGTGTTAGGAGAGGGTCTTATAGGAGTTGAGGTTTTGGCTAAATTTCTAAATATTGATGTTAAAAAAACTACAAAAACAATATTATTTGAAACGGATGATGAGAGAGTAGTAGCTGTAGCTATAAGAGGTGATAGAGATATAGACGAGTCAAAATTAAAAAGAGTTTTGAAAGTAGAGTGGGTTAGACTTTTGGATGCACAGAAAGTAACTGAGTTAACTGATGCTGAAGTTGGTTATGCTGGTATGCTTAATTTACCTGAGAGCATAGAAAAGTATTGGGATTATTCAACTCAAGGTAGAATTAATTTTGAAATGGGAGCAAATAAAACGAATTATCACAATATAAATGTGAATTTTGGTGTAGATTTAGATGAACCAGAAGAGTTTTTTGATTTAGCAGAGGCAATTGATGGAGACATTGATCCAAATAGCGGGGAAAAATATGAAACCTACAAAACGTCGGAAGTTGGAAATATTTTTAATTTTGGAACAGATAAAGGTGAAGTGATGGGACTTTCATTTGTAGACGAAGATGAAAAAACAAAACCTGTGTATTTGGGTTCTTATGGTATTGGTATAACAAGAGTGATGGGTGTAGTAGTTGAAAAATTTTCTGATGAAAAAGGAATTGTGTGGCCAGAATCAATTGCTCCGTTTCAAGTTCATTTAATTAATATTGGAGAAGATAAAAAAGCTGAAGAATTATATAAGTTATTAGAAACAGAGGGTGTTGAGGTTCTGTGGGATGATAGAGATAAAAGACCAGGAGAAAAATTTGCTGACAGTGATTTGATAGGTATTCCATATAGAGTAATTATTTCAGATAAATCCATCACAAATGGTGGAGTAGAAATAAAAGAGAGAAGTAAAGATGAAAGCAAAATAGTTTCGATTGAAGAACTTATTTCGATATTTAAAAAATAATTTCTTTATTATGAAAAAAAGCCTAAAAGGAACTCATTCTAGCTATATAGATGAGTCTGGTCTTTTGATAGATATTTTCGAAAAAAATGGAATTAAGTATTCTTTGGGTAAAATAAAAACTGGTATAAAAAGAT
>JALWEZ010000149.1 GCA_027039165.1 Candidatus Moraniibacteriota bacterium | reverse complement strand
ATTTTTTAACGATAGTAATTCTATCCTTTTTTTTATCTACTATATCTTTAGTGCTTTTATCTTTGTTGTGGAAAAAAAATAAAACTTTACAAAAAACTTTAGACACTCTAACTCTAGGTAAAGAAGGTAAAAGTCTAGAAGACACTATAGTTAATTTAGTTGCTGATGTAGAATCTCTAGATTCAGAAATTCAAGAATTATTCTCCATATCAAACAAAATTCATGCATTAGCAAATAGAGGACTTCACAAAGTAGATATGATTAGATTTAATCCATTCAAAGATCGTAGCGGAAATCAAAGTTTTTCTATAGCACTTTTGGATGGTAAGAATAATGGTATAATAATATCATCACTTCACACAAGAGAAGGAACTAGAGTTTATAGTAAAGAAATTAAAAAAGGAAGTTCACCTAAACATAAATTAACCGAAGAAGAATCTAGGGTTTTGAAAAATGCTATGTCCAAAAAAATAATAATATCACAATAAATTAATTAATAATAAATAAATTTAACATCATGACAAATTCAAAAGAAAAAAAAGTAACAATTCCAGAAGTAGTTAGCGTTAAAAGATTTTCTGAAATACTAGACTTACCCGTAACTACAGTTATGGGTGAGCTTATGAAAAATGGAATAATGGCTACCATAAATGAAGAAATTGATTTTGAAACTGCAAGTATAATAGGAGAAGAGCTAGGTTACACTATATTGGAAGATTTAGAGATAGCTGATAATGAAATTATTACTCTAGAAAAGTTATTTGAAATCTGCGAAAAAGAAAAAACTAGTGATAAAAAGTTAGTAGAAAGACCTCCAATAGTAACTGTACTTGGACACGTTGATCATGGAAAAACCACCCTATTAGATGCAATTAGGAAAACTCAGGTTGCAAAAGGAGAAACGGGAGGGATAACTCAACACATCACAGCTTATCAAGCAAAGAAAAAAGGAAAGTTAATTACCTTAGTGGATACTCCAGGTCACGAAGCTTTTGCTGCTATGCGAGAGAGAGGTGTTTCTATTGCTGATATTGCTATACTTGTAGTAGCTGCTGATGATGGAGTTCGTCCTCAAACAAAAGAAGTTATAAAATACTTACTAGAAAAATCAATACCAACAGTAGTAGCTATAAACAAAATAGACAAACCAGATGCAAATGTTGATAGAGTAAAAAAAGAACTTGCGGATTTCAATTTAATCATTGAAGAATGGGGTGGAGATATAATTTGTAATGAAGTAAGTGCAAAAAATAATATAGGAATTGGAAAATTACTAGAAAGTGTTTTATTACTTGCTGAAGTGGAAGAATTTGAAGCTGATGCAAATCGTGATGGATTAGCTATAGTACTAGAATCACACAAAGATCCTCAGAAAGGACCTGTTACAACTGCTCTTGTAAAAACTGGCTCTTTACAAGTTGGTCAAGATATAACTGTTGGAAATGTTTATGGTAGAATACGAAGATTAGAAGATTACAATGGTAATAGTGTAAAAAAAGCACCTCCTTCTATGCCTGTTACTATTTTTGGTTTAAATGCTCCAGCAGAAACAAATACTATAATACAAGTAGCAAATGCAAAAAGAAGTGCAAGATTGAAATCTAAAGAGATTGCCGAAAAGATGGCAGGAAACAAAAAGAATGTAAAAAGTATTTCAAGTAATGACAATATACCAAAATTAAATATAATTATCAAATCTGATGTACAAGGTTCTATTGAAGCACTGGAGGAACTACTTTCTCAAATTCCTCAGCAAAAAGTAGCTATAAATTTTGTAAACTCTGGCGTTGGAAACATTACAGAATCCGATGTAAAACTTGCAATAAATACGGATTCTATTATATATGGATTTAATGTTTCAACAAATGCAGTAGCTAGAAGACTTGCAAATGATGAGATTGAAATTAAAAATTTTGGTGTAATATATGAAATAGTTGATGATATAAAAAATAATTTAATAGAATTATTACCAGAAGAAATTGAAAGAACATATTTTGGAAAACTTGAAATTTTGGGAGTATTTTTTACAGAAAGAGATAAAATGATAGTGGGAGGAAAAGTAATTGATGGTAAAATTATTTCAAAAGACGCAAAAATTGACGTTTACAGAAATGATAAATTAATAGGGACTGGTGAATTAGAAAATTTACAACACAACAAAGTAAACATTGATGAAGTCAGAAAAGGCAAAGAATGCGGTATAACTTTCAGAGGAAATACAAAAATCAAATTAGGTGATGTTTTTGAAATTTACACTCAGGTAATCAAAGAAAAATCATTATCATAAATAAAAAACTGAGATTTAATAAATCTCAGTTGTGTTTTTGTCTAGCTCTTGTCGATAGCTTCTCGCTATCTCGAGAGCTTCTTTTTTAGAAAACCCTCTTTTTAATATCTCTTTGAAGAACTTTTGTTCTTCATAATTTTTTAGCCTATAATTCATCAACCTTTCCTCTCTTTGAGGGTCCTGCTGGGGATCTTGAAAATCTTCAAGAACGATTCCTATAATAAACCATGCAATAACTATAACTATAACTGTGAATAAACTTTTCACTTATTGTCCTTTTTAAAGAACTAGTTTGAATTTTAAGGATTTAAAAATAATTCAAATACCTTATTAGTTCTTAGGTTTTTTATTAACCTAATTATAGTATAACACAGTATAATTATTTTGTCAAATTTTTGTACACTAAATGCAATTATCTATCCTTTAACAACAGAAGTGTGCATTACTTCAATCACAAAATTCAAAAAAATATCAGGTAAATCAAACCATAATTCTTTTTCCGACCAACCACCTTTTTGAAAAGTTAAACTGTTTTCTTTTGCCCAGTTTTCTATTTTTTGAATATCCTCAGCTGGACACTCAGAAAGAAATGCTATGTGAGTACTTGTTTTTATTTCTGTGGGAATTTGTTTATCATTTTTTTCTACTATTTGGATATCTATGGCTAGTGGCTTTTGCTCTATCATGCACCATCTACTACTCCCATCTCTAAAAGAAAGTGTACAATCAAAAATTTTAAACATTTCCAAAACTAATTCCAAAGTATTTGGCTTTATATTAAATGCAAAATGATGAAGTTTTGGTGACATATATTTAAATGTTATTTCCACTTAACGTGACTATCATCATCTATAAGTGGACTATTTAAAATTCTAAATTTTTTCTTTGTATTCCAAATATGAACTAATTTATCAAAGTTTTCATCTGGTTCTATCATTAATTCAGCTAATTCATCAATTTCCTTGAAATCTTTTTCCGTTAATTTTTCAAATTTATCCGCAATGTAGTATGGAATTTGCAGATAAAGAATTTCATTATTCATTAAACTATGAAAATCATAAAAAATTGCCCAAAGAACCGGCATTAATCCTTTAAATCCTCCTGCGTTAACAAAATTATTAGCATTTAATTTACCTTGTCTAATTCCAAGCCATGTATTTGCTACCCAATCAAATTTCTCATAAGGTATATCAAACTGATCAAATCCAATAGACTCATCGAAAAATGCATCAGCATCAAAAGTAATCCATCTTTCTTGATCTTTATCCCAGTATTGATTTATCCAATGATCACCGCTATTATTATGAAAATATGGCGCAAATCCAGATCTCACTCTACAAGGAACACCTTTTGATTTCAAAATTGACGCCATTAAAACCGCAACGTAGCGACATGTAACAACGATTTTATCCTCCACATTTCTGTCTTTTATAAATCCTCTATCATCAAGTCGTAGCAATTCAGCAATCATCGAAACTGCTGTAGGTAACACATCATCATCACATCTTAATCTATGCCATGGAAATTTATCTATATCCCCATAACGCAAATCTTTATTTGTTTTTGTATTACCTGCTTTGAGAGTTGTGCTATGTATAACT
This sequence comes from Candidatus Moraniibacteriota bacterium, assembly GCA_027039165.1. Taxonomy (GTDB): domain Bacteria; phylum Patescibacteriota; class Minisyncoccia; order Moranbacterales; genus JALWEZ01. The sequence continues at coordinate 6,124 of JALWEZ010000149.1, read as the reverse complement.
TGATGACAAACTAAGTTACCAATTTCTCTAACATCATTTGGAAGATTTTTTTGTAAAAATTCTTTGTAACATCCCGGATTAGTAAAACTACTAAGCTCTAAATAATGATTTAAGATTTTTTTATTCATTCTGATTAAAATAAAGTTATAGTTGCATTATATCACGTTCAAAATCCTAGCACAAACATCTCAAGAGCAGTTTCTGTATCAAATTGTCCAACTTTTGCTTTTCTATAAATTTCAAGTAATTGATTATGAGCTCTAAATAATCTCTCTTTATCAACACTACCAAGCACACTCAAAGCTTTTTTTACTACAAACGGGTGAAGTTTTGTAGATTTTGCTATATCTAAATTATTTCTAATTCCCCTTTCATGTTCGCCCAAAACCATAATCAAAGTTCTTATCTGATAAACATACATAGCGTGAATTTTATTTGGATTATCCCCTGAAGCAATTTGTTTTTTGAAGCTCAAAAGAGCTTTTGTCCTATCTCTTGAAACTAAATCCTCTACAGTTTCAAAAATACTAGCATTTACCTCTGCGTGCACCAATATCTCCACATCTTCTTTCTGAATTTCTCTGCCACTGACATAATTTACAAGTTTTTCTATTTCAGAGAATAATTTAAACAAATTATTCCCCACAGACAAAATTAAAAATTCTAGTGCTTGGTGCGAAATACTTGTGTCAAGCAAATCCACTTTTTGTGTAATCCACTTTTTGAGCTGATACCCATCTAACTCATCGTATTTATAAACTTTTTCAGACTGAGAAATAAGCCATTTAAATAAAACAGAATTTTTACGCGGTTCAGAATTTTCATAAATAATTATATCATCTTTAGTATCAACCTTTGACAAAATTTCTTTTATCTTTCTCTGTTGCTCAGCTTGTGTGTCAGAAAACACGTTTTTGACCACAATCATCTTTTTAGCAGAAAACAAACCTTGAGAATTTAATAAACTCCCAAAGTTCTGCGCGTTGTCTTCTGAAAAATCAACTAATTCAAAACTACTTCCATTTTGACTACTTTTCAAAAATTCTGAAGTTAGCTCATGTAATTTATTAGATAACTCAAATTCTTCTTTTCCATACAAAAACGTTATCATACACAAACTTTAGAATTTAATTATTTCTGAGTAGGATTTAGTTTTTTTGCTTTTTCTAAATGCTCCTGTTCATCCTCATAACTTACATGTTTATCATGTCCCAAAACATGCATCCAAATTTGCCCTGGTACAAAATGTACTTCGTTTCCATCTTTGTCATAAAATTTAAATCCTTTCCCTACTCCTTTTTCCTTTTTCCAAGTACCTTTAATTTCTTGACCATTCATAAATATCCGAGCTTTTCCTTCAAAAACAGTATCAAACCATGGATCACCTAGTTGCATATTTGGATAACCTCCATTATCCCTCTTTTTGTGTGCTGGATCTACACCAAGCCATGGATCTTCAAGTCCTTCTGCTTTATAATCTTTCTGAGAATACCATGCTTCTTTTTTTGTAATTATTGTTATGAGGTTTTTTGGAGCGTATTGCTTTTTTGTCGCATAATCTATGTCTGGTGCTCCAAAGATAAATCTTTTGTATGAATTTGTCTCCTTATCATACTCATAAGTTACTCTATAGGGATCTTGAAATTTAACTACAAGCTTTCCGTAATTTGGTCTTTTTGATTTTTCTAATTCACCTTGATGAGGAAATCCTTCCATTTTAGACTCTCTTTCAAATCCTGCCTTTTTTGCAACTTCTCTAAGTTTTGGCACACTAGTAGAAGCTTTTTCCAACTGACTCATAGGTCCACTTCTTCTAAAACATGCATCACCTCCCGCAGGAGCAACTTCTCCATTACAATCAATATGATCTACTATATTTCTTTTCATAAAAGCTTTGGTTACACTAGAGCCTCCCCACGGCACAAATACAGCATCCAAAGAATCCGCAACAGACATATGATCAACACGCCCACTACGCATAGGTCCCACTATTTCTGGTTCATTGCATTGAAACACCCCCATAAGCCTAGGTTGTCCATGCATTGGTCTGTGAGGCATTTCCAAGACAAAATCAGCTTGTGATAAATTAGCAAAATACTTCCGAGCAGACTTATCACCGGAATACATTATAGCCAGTGGCCTCTTATTTCTATTTGGACAAGAAAGTCCAGTAATCTTTGAAGCATCACTTGGCAAATTATAAGGAATATAATTTACTTTTTTTGTCTGAGGGACTTGTTTTTTAGGTGCTACATCAAGTTTCTTTTCCTCTTTTTTACCACATCCAGAGAGTAAAATCACAAAAGCAAATGACAAAACTCCTATACTTAAAAATTTATTCATAAATTTAATATATTATTTATTTTACATCCTATTACCTAATCTATAATATCATCTCATTTATTTCTAATCAATAGCAAAATTTGAATTAAATTGAAAGTTTATATTTTAAATTTGGGCTTGTAAAACTTACGAAAGTATAATAAAGTTAATATATGAATAAAACATACACAATAACTAGTGAAGAATCTGGCAAAAGAATAGATTCTTTTCTATCAAAAAAATTATCATCTTTTTCAAGAGGTGATGTGGTTCGAGCAATGAAAAATGGAGATATAACTTGCAACAATAAAGTTCAAAAGCCAAGTTATAAATTAGAAGTAGGTGATGAAATAATAATAAAAAAAATACAGAAGCAGATAACCGGACTTGTACCAAATGAAAATATACCTTTGGATATAATATTTGAAAATAATAATTTTTTGATTCTAAACAAAGAACGAGGAATTCAAGTGCATCCTAGTACAATAGAAAAAGAATATACGATAACTAATGCACTTATAACTAGATACCCTGAGATAAAAAACGTTGGAGATGATGAACTTAGACCTGGGATTGTGCATAGATTAGATAAGTACACATCAGGTTTAATGGTTATTGCAAAAAACCAAAAAACGTTTGACTTACTGAAGGAAAAATTTTCTAATAGACAAATAAATAAAACTTATATCACATTTGTATGGGGACAACCTAAAGAACTAATTGGTGAAATAAACGCACCAATTGCTAGAGCGATGGGATACACTAGACAAAAGGTTGTTTTGAATAATTCTGGAAATTTTAAAGGTGAGGTTAAAGAGGCTATTACTAATTATAAGACTATAGATTCATTTGAATCTGGTATTTTATCAAAAAGAAAAAGTTCCACATTTAATAAAGAATCTTTTTCACCAGTTATTTCTATAATCGAAGCAAGTCCAAAAACTGGCAGAATGCATCAAATAAGAGTACATATGAGATATATTGGCACTCCGATAGTTGGTGATGTTAAATATGAAACAAAAGACTTTAAAGAATTAAATCAGAAATTATTCAAAAGTCTTAATCCAGATGTACTACACACTTTCTATTTACACTCCAAAAAATTATCTTTTGATTTAGATGGACAAAGTTTTTCATATGAAACTGAATTACCTAAATATTTTGATGATATATTAAAGAAAAAATAAAGCTTTTTCTTAGGTTTTTATTGATAAATACCTAATATCATGTATAATTAATAAGTGGTGAGAAATTAAATTTTAACTTATATAAATATTTAGTGTATAATGCTTAATACTATGCATTAAATATTATTTTCAAAAAATGAATAATTTAATAAAAACTGTTGCAGTCATTGGACTTGGTTATGTAGGACTTCCGCTTGCTGTAAGAGCGAAAGAAAAGGGTTATGAAGTTATCGGATTAGAAAGAGACGAAAAAAAAATTGAACTGATAAATAAAGGCATTTCTCCTATAGAAGAAGAATACTTATATGAAAACCTTCCAAAATTTCCCATAAAAGCAACTTCTAATGCAGAAGAAATAAGTGATGCTGATATAGTACTTATCTGTGTTCCTACTCCAGTTGACGCATTATACAAACCAAATTTAAAGCCAGTCGAAGGAGCTTGTCAGACAGCTGCTACCCATATAAAAAAAGGTGCTTTAATAGTCCTTGAATCTACTGTTAATCCTGGAGTTTCTGAAGATGTTGTTAAACCTATATTTGAAAAAGCTGGTTTTAAAGTAGGTAGTGATGTATTTATCGCTCATTGCCCCGAAAGAATAAATCCAGGTGATCCTGTATGGAATGTTACAAATATCCCTAGAGTTTTGGGTGCTTTTAGTCAAAAAGGTTTAAGTATTGCTCTTGAATTTTATAGATCAATAATTGATGGTGAAATTCGTCCCATGAAACACATCCGTGAAGCTGAAGCTTGTAAAGTAGTAGAGAACTCATTTAGAGATATAAATATAGCTTTTGTAAATGAACTTGCTAAATCATTTGATGCTCTAAATATTGATGTAAAAGATGTAATAGATGGCGCTGCTACAAAGCCCTTTGCTTTTATGCCTCATTATCCTTCATGTGGAATAGGTGGACACTGCATACCTGTTGATCCTTATTATCTAATAGAAAAGGCGAAGCAAGTTGGTTTTGATCATAAATTCTTGAGAAATTCTAGAAATATAAACAATTCCATGCCTAGCTACACTATAAAGAAACTTCAAAGAGCTTTAAATAAAATAAAACTTCCTGTAAATGGCGTGAATATTGGTTTACTAGGTATAGCTTATAAATCAAATGTAGATGACGATAGAGAATCTCCATTTTATGTAATAGAGAGACTATTAAAAGAGTTAGGTGCAGTTATACACACTTTTGATCCTCATCTAAAAGAAAAATCGAGTTGTGATTGCTTAAACGACTTATTAGAAAAATCTGAAGCTATTATACTTATAACGAATCATAGAGAGTTTGAGATTATCGATGGTAAACTACTACAAGAAAACAATATAAAAATTATAATAGATGGTAAAAATGCCTTAGATAAATCTGATATAGAAAAAAATAATGTTATTTACCGTGGAATTGGTCGTTGATTCTAGTAAAACATACAAGAAGACATACTAATTAATTTTTGGTATGTCTTTTATTATTAGCAAAAAGATGTATAATATAAGCAACACATGGATTGAAAATAAATTTTTATAATTTGTATATGAAATTGATAGTAAATTTACCGGCATTAAACGAAGAAAAAAACATTGGAAAGACGATAAAAAGAATTCCTAAAAGTTTTAAGGGAATATCCGAAGTATTGATTCAAGTCATTGATGATGGTTCAACCGATAAAACAGTAGAAGTTGCAAAAAAAGCAGGAGCTCACATAGTAATTTCTCATGGTAGAAATTTAGGACTTGGTAAAATGTTTTCTACAATGCGAGATAGTGCAGTTAGGTGCGGTGCAGATATAATTGTAAATATTGATGCTGATGGTCAATTTAATCCAAATGATATTCAAAAAGTTATAGATCCTATAATTTCTGGAAAAGCTGATATAGTTTCAGCAGACAGATTTTCAAAAAACTCCGCAAAAGATATCCCTGTTATAAAAGATAAGTTAAACAGAATTGGAGCGTGGCTTGTAGGAAAATCCTTAGGCTATCCAGTTGCTGATCTTACTTGCGGTTTTAGAGCACACAACAAAGAAGCAATTCTCAAATTAAATACACCTACTGGCTTTACTTACACACAAGAGACAATAATTGATGCTATTGGAAAAAATTTAAGAATTTTATGGATACCGATTGATGTAACTTATCACACGAGTAGAAAATCAAGGGTTGTAAAAACTATTTGGAAATACGTAAATAATTCAGCTAGAGTAATAATTAAAGCATTTAGAGACATAAGACCCATGAAGTTTTTTGGTTGGCCTGGTATTATTCTTATAGGACTTAGCACACTAACATTTGTATTATTTTTAGATAGATATTTACCTGAAATGAAACTTGAAGCAAATAGAAATTATTTATTTACTTCCATAGCTCTTTTTCTTATAGGTTTGCAATTTGTTATATTTGCTCTGATTGCTGATATGGTAAAAAACTCTAGAACCCTAACGGAAGAGTTATTATACAAAAATAGACTTAAATCTTTTGGAAAAGATGAATAAAACTTTAGAAAATATTTACTGCAAAATTGTAAATAACATGCATAAAAATTACTAAAATAAGTGAAATAATTACCTGAGAAGTTTTGCATTTTTTGTCTATCATATACAATACAATAATACTT
>JALWEZ010000148.1 GCA_027039165.1 Candidatus Moraniibacteriota bacterium | reverse complement strand
ATTCTAAAAAACTTTTTTTCTTGAATTCCTTCGAAAGTTCTGTTTATATTTTTTATTTTTATAACTGCACTGTCTACTTTAGGCACAGGCTCAAAAGAGCTAGCATTTACTGTAAATAAATATTCAGGTACACCATAAAACTGCACAGAAACAGCCAAAACACTCATAGAACCTGGCTTTGCGCATATCCGATCTGCTACTTCTTTTTGAACCATTATGACCATCTCTGAAGGCTGAGTTACTGATTCCAAAAATAATCTTATAATCAAAGAAGTTATGTAATAAGGTAAATTTGCAACTACTTTATATTTATCAACATTTTGTTCTTGTAGAAAAATAGGTAAATTAAAACTTCTTACATCATCATTTATTATTGTACAATTATCATTATATCTAAAACGTTCCTCCAAGTTTTCTATTAAATCTTTATCAATTTCTATAGCAAAAACCTCAGCGCCAGTTTTTATTAATTCTTCAGTAAGCACTCCCTCGCCTGGACCAATTTCCACTACAGTATCATCCTTTTTTATTTCTGATAATCTTACAATATCCTCTATTACTTTTTTATCATGTAAAAAATTTTGTCCCAGTGATTTCTTGTGTTTAACTTTTTTCATTATTTTTTTATAATTTCAGACAAATTTTAACCAAAGAAAAAAGAGATTGGGTTTGTGTGGTTTTGGGTTGATAATTGAGATGGGGTTGCTTCTATATTCCATTTTCATAGAATACATAAGTAACCTCACCTCAACTATTTAAAACTACTTCCAATCTCTTAATTACATTATAAACAACTACCAAAACATTGTCAATTGATATTATGTTAATAAACTGTTAATAACTTACTTAACAATTTCATCAATTAATCCATATTTCAATGCTTCCTTTGCGTCTAAATAATTATCTCTATCTGTATCTTTTTCAATTTGAGAAACTTTTTGTCCAGTGTGTTTTGATAAAAGCTTATTCAACAAACTTCTAGTTTTCAAAATATGCTTAGCATGAATATCTATATCACTAGCTTGTCCTTGAGTTCCTCCAAGTGGTTGATGTATCATAACCTCTGCATGCGGTAAAATTTTTCTCTTTCCTGCAGTGCCCGAAGCTAATAAAAATGCTGCCGCACTAGCTGCTAAACCAACGCAAACAGTAGAGACATCTGCTTTTATGTACTGAATAGTGTCATACATAGCAAAAGCACTAGAAACCGATCCTCCTGGAGAATTTATATACATAACTATATCCGACTCACTGTCTTGAGCAGTGAGAAAAAGTAATTGAGCCACAACAGCATTTGCAACATCATCATTTATTTCTCCTGTGAGAAATATAATTCTATCCTTCAAAAGCCTGGAATATATATCATAAGCACGTTCTATATTGCCAGTTTTTTCTATTACTGTAGGCACTAAATAATTATTAGTCTGCATAACACTAAAAATTAATAATTTCTTCAAATGTCTTCTTATTTGTTAATGTCATTTTTGTGTAATTATATAATTGCTGTGTGTCTATATTTTTTTCCATATCTTCAACGCCTCTATACTTAGCCAAAACCTTATTCATTTCTTCTTCTATTTCTTCGGAATCAACTTTGACTTCAAGCTCTTCACTAAGTTTTGTCATAATAAGTGAACCAATAATTCTTTTTTGTGCTTGAGGAGTCCAGTCTTTTTCTAAATCAGCTCTAGTCTTTCCAGATTTTTCAAGAAAATCATCTAATGTCATACCACTCATTTGAACTTGTTGCTCCATTTCTGAAGTCATAACATCTAATTCTTCCTTAATCATGTTCTTAGGAATTTTTGTTTGAGTTTTTTCTATTAAAGCTTCCAAAATAGAAGTACGTTTTTTTTCTGTAAATTGTCCCTCTTTTTCTTTTTGCATTCCCTCTTTTAGATTTTCCTTTAGATTTTTTAAATCTTTTATATCCTTTCCAAGTGATTTTGCAAATTCATCATCAATCTCTGGCACTATTCTTTCCTCTATAACATTCAATGTAACATCAAAAGTAGCTTTTGCTCCTGCTAAATGTTTTGCATGATATTCTTTTGGAAATTCCAATTCAAACGATTTTTCTTCTCCTTTTTTCATACCTATAACATTATCTTCAAATCCTGGTATAAATGTTCCACTACCTAATACTATCGCATGATTTTTACTAGTTCCTCCTTCAATCACAACACCATCTTTTTTAACAACAAAATCAATTTTTACACTATCTCCTTTTTTTGCTTTTCTATCAACTTCTTTTAATTGTGCTCTAGATTCTGCAAGTTTTTTAAGCTCAGCATCTACATCTTCATCGCTAACCGCCACATTTTCTTTTTCATTTTCTTTATTGACTTTTTTTACTATTTTTTTCCAATCTTTTGGCAGTTCTACTTCAGGCATCAAAGAAATAGTCAAGTCCACTTCTACAGTATTACCCTCTGCAATTTTTTTTATCTGTACTTCTGGAGAACCAATAAGCTTATATTTTCCCTCTTTTACTATCTCGTTATATTCTTTAGTAAGTTTTTCATTTACTACTTGAGAGAGTATACTTGCTTTATCTACTTGTGCTATAGCCACATCTTCAGGTACATGACCTTTTCTAAAACCTTTAACTGAAACATTTTTTGATGCATCTTTTACTAGCTTATTAAAATCTTTTTCTAATTCTTCCCAAGGAATTTCAAAACTAACTGAAATTTCTGTTTCCTTCTCTTCTATTTTGTACGTCATAATTACTGAAATTAAAAATTATTATTTAGTTTGTCCAAATTTTTCTTCATAAAGCTCAATAGCCTTTTTTACAGCTTCTTCTGCTTCTTTTTTTCCTTTATATCCATTTATTACAACTTCTCCTTTTTTTCCTTTTTTAAGTTCTTTGTAAGTTTCAAAAAAGTGAACATATTCTTTCAGAGCATGTTTATTGATATCTTTTAAATCATTTACATCATCCCATCTTTTGTCATCAACTGGAACACCTATAACTTTATAATCTGACTCACCACCGTCAATCATTTCCATAATAGCTACCAATCTAACTTTTACAAGTACTCCAACGTTTAGCGGAAAAGTTGTAAGAACTATAACATCCAAAGCATCGCCATCTTCCCACAAAGTCTGAGGCATAAAACCATAATCAAATGGATAAGGGTGAGCTGAATAATTAGCTCTATCAAGTGCTATCA
>JALWEZ010000147.1 GCA_027039165.1 Candidatus Moraniibacteriota bacterium | reverse complement strand
AAAAATCACATTATGTATTATACCTGCTATGAAAATAATTCTTATTGACTTTTTTTTCAAATACTGACAATATATAAGTATGGCTAGTAAAATTTATAATTAATATTTGTTTAGGTTTTGCATTTTTGTGGAGATGTGGAGGAATCTTTTTGAATCGCTTGTTTGCGGGTTAGAAAGATCTCTCGATTCTCAGCACACAAAGATGTAAAATAAAATTTTTATGCAAAATAAAAAAACATGGACATTAAATGTCGCTGGGCGTGATTTAACAATAGAAACAGGTTGGTGGGCAAAGCAAGCTAACGGAGCTGTAACTGTAAGTTATGGAGAAACTCAAGTAATGGGAACTGCTGTAATGAGCAAAGGAATGGGTTTTGCTCGTTCATATTTTCCACTAATGGTTGAATATGAAGAGAAATATTATGCAGCAGGAAAGATAAAGGGCTCAAGATTTATAAAAAGAGAAGGTCGTCCAAGTGATGAAGCTGTTTTAACTGGACGTGTGGTGGACAGAACTATAAGGCCGCTTTTTAATGGGCGCATGAGAAATGATGTGCAAGTAACTGTATCTGCACAGTCTTTTGATGGTGAAAATGATCCAGATATTTTGAGTGTAATTGCTGCGTCAAGCGCTCTTTCTATAAGTGATATACCTTGGAATGGGCCAGTTGCCGCTGTGAGAGTTGGTATAATTGATGGAGAAATTGTTATAAATCCTGTTAAGTCAGATTTAGAAAAAAGTTCTCTGAATTTAGTTCTTGCTGGGACTAAAGACATGATAAATATGGTAGAAGCAGGAGCCCAGGAGGTTTCTGATGAAGATATTATAAGAGCTTTTGAAGCAGGGCAAAAAGTGATAGCACAAATTGCTCAATTTATAGAAAAAATCAAAGAAGAAATTGGGAAACAAAAAGCAGAACCGTTTCTCATGCAACTTGATGAGAATTTTGATAGTTTAATACGTGAAAAATCTCTTAGCATGGGTTTAAGTGATGCATTATATGGAACAAAATCTGAAATTAAAGAAAAAACATCTACAGTAAAGGAAGAAGTTAAACAAGTAGTTTTAGATGAAATTGGAGAGAATGTTCCAGAAACGTTTGATGATGTGTTTGAATTAGTATTTGATGAAGTAGCTGATGATATAGTTCATGAAAATATACTAAAGTTTAACAAGAGACCTGATGGAAGAAAGCTTGATGAGATTAGAAAGATTACTTGTGAAGCAGGTGTACTCGCTAGACCTCACGGTAGTGCAGTTTTCACAAGAGGAGAAACTCAAGTTTTAAATGTTACAACTTTAGGAGCACCAGGGGATCATCAAATAATTGATACAATGGAAGTTGACACCAAAAAGCACTATATACATCATTATAATTTTCCAGCATACTGTGTTGGTGAGGTAAGACCAAATAGAGGACCAGGACGCAGGGAAATAGGGCACGGTGCACTTGCAGAAAAAGCTCTAGTCCCAGTATTGCCAAGTAGAGATGACTTTCCTTATACAATTCTTCTTGTTTCTGAGGTAATGGAGTCAAATGGTTCTAGTTCTATGGCAAGTGTTTGTAGTTCTACTTTATCTCTTATGAATGCTGGAGTTCCTATTAAAAGGCCAGTTAGTGGTATTGCTATGGGTATGATAACAAGTAAGGATGGAAGTGAATTCAAAACATTATCAGATATTCAGGGAGCAGAAGATCATTATGGAGATATGGATTTGAAAGTTGCTGGCTCAGAGAAAGGCATCACAGCGCTTCAGATGGACGTAAAGCTTGATGGAGTTACTATAGAAATGCTTTCAAATGCGATAAAACAAGCAAATGCTGGTAGGGCGCACATACTAAGCAAAATGCTTGAAGTTGTCCCAGAGGTAAGTAGTGAGCTTTCTAAATACGCTCCAAGAATAATATCTATGAAGATTGATCCAGAAAAAATAAGAGATGTGATAGGAAAGGGTGGAGAGACTATTAATAAAATCATAGAAGAAACTGGAGCATCAATTGACATAGAAGATGATGGAAGTGTGTTTATAACTACACCAGATGGAGAAAGCGGAGAAAAAGCAAAACAATGGATTATAAATCTTACTAAATCAGTAGAAGTTGGAGATGTGTACACTGGAAAAGTAGTAAGAATTATGGATTTTGGTGCGTTTGTAGAGTTTTTACCTGGTCAAGATGGACTTGTACATATTTCTGAGCTTAAACATGAAAGAGTAGGAAAAGTGACAGATGTGGTAAAGATAGGCGATGAAGTGAAAGTTAAGGTTATAGAAATTGATAGCAAAGGAAGGATTAATTTATCAATGAAAACATTAATTGAAAAAAAATCAGAAAAAGAAATCAATAATCAAAAAGATTTGGAAAAAGAATTGGGATTATAAAGTTTAGAAAAATAAGGCTCTCTATGTTATCATAGAGGGTTTTATTTAATTAAGATATTTATTATTTTTAAAAAATAGTAACGTATGTTATAATTTAAATATAATTTTAGCTATGTATATTAAAACTTTCTGATTATGTGGGGATTTAAAAGTAAAAAAAAAGAAGACTATTCACATGAAGATAAAAATTCTTTAGATGGTTTTGAAGTGCGCACAATGAAAGATGATATAGAAGGGACAAAAAATAAAAAAGAACATAAAAAGAAAGGATATAAATCAGTGTCACCTTTAGTAACAGAATCAAGTCCATTTTTAGATGAAAATAATAATTCAGGAGATGATGGAAAAAAGTTTTCAACTCCTTTCGCTAAAAAAAAGTCGCAACCTAAACAAAAAGCAATAAATAAAATTAAAGAAAGAAAGAATATTGAATTAAATACTAACTTAGATTTAGAACCCAAGATAAATTTAAATTCAAAACCAGAGCTAAAACTAAAACCAAGATTAGAAAAACATCATGGAGTTAAGATTGATAATTCTGCAATAGAGGCGGCGGCTAAACTAACACATAGATACGTTCAAGATAGAAAATTACCAGATAAGGCTATAGATGCATTAGACCAAGCTTGTGCTAGAAAGAAGTTAAAACTTGTTTATGCTCCACCTGAGGTGATAGAGTTAGAGAGAAAGATTAAAGTCTTAGACGAACAGATTATCCAAGCTTCATTAGAGGGAGATTACGAAAAAGAGGCACAACTAAAGATAGAAAAGGCTAAATTAGAGAAGGAAATAAAAG
>JALWEZ010000146.1 GCA_027039165.1 Candidatus Moraniibacteriota bacterium | reverse complement strand
ATCCTTTTTAAATTAATTATTACTAGACTCAATAATTATATCTCATAAGGATGTCTTTTTAAACTCAAAAATTAAGCTTGGGAGTAGAATGTAAGTAATAATTGTCTCTTATTACCAACTACTCTTAAACGATATGATGATTACTCCAAAACAATGGATCATGTAGTTTTACCCAACGAGGTTTGTAACCGGAGTGTTTACCTCTTGCATCAGTTGCCCATATAAGTAACCAATACTGTCCAGGCTTTACTTTACTACTTCGATTATATATATTTCTTGTCAACCCCTATTATTTAAACTATCAAAATATATTGTTTTTAGTTATTTCTAAGAACTTGTCCAGGTCTTATGCCTGTAGTTTTATTATCATTTACGACCAAAACACCATTTACAAATACATATTCTATACCTTTTGAATAATGCATAGGTGCCTCTATCGTAGACTCATCTTTTATTGTCTCTGGATTTATAATTAAAATATCAGCATAATAATCTTTTACAAGTAATCCTCGTTTCTTAAGTCCTATATAAGAAGCAGGTTTACCACTAGATTTATGTACTGCAGATTCCCATGATAAAACCTTTTTTTCTATAACATACCTCCTAAGTAATCTAGGAAAACTTCCAAATGATCTAGGGTGAACTACATTTCTCAGATGTTCTTTGGTTAGAGTATATCCTGGTGCATTAGAAGTAATTATAGAATAAGGATGCGCTATTTCTGTTTTTATATTTTCTTCGCTTAACGTATCAAAAAGCGCTATAACTCTTCCTTCTGACGCAAGAATTATATTTAGCATAGTCTCCGCTATAGATAAATCTTTTCTTTTTGCAATTTGTCCTATAGTTTTACCTTTCAATGAATCATTTTTATAAGCAACCATAATCACAGCACTCTCAAAAAAATCCAAAGATTTTTTATTCAACTCTTCTACTGCATAATTATAAATTTTTTTCTTTTTAAGTCTAGAAAGCATCATCTTTTTACCTCCATCAGTCAACCATCTTGGTAAAAACGTATACAAAATAGAACCCGTATAAGTGTAAGGATAGACATCAAATGATACTTCCAATCCTATACTTCTAGCTTTTTCTATAATTTTTAAAGCTTCTTTTAAACTAGACCAATTTCTTTTTCCTACAGCCTTCAGATGAGTTATGTGCGTTCTTACCTTAATCTTTTCTACTACACTTATTATTTCATTTAATGATTCAATCAAATTACTTTCTTCATCACGAAGATGTACTGCAAATAAGTTATTATTATCTTTAGCTACTTGAGCAATTTTTTCTAATTCTTCCCTATTAGTATTTTGTGAATGAGTATACAAAAGACCAACAGAAACACCAAAAGCACCGTCTTTAAAGCCTGCATTAATATGCTTAATGAGAGATTTTAATTCATGATTTGATAAAGTTCTCATTTCATCGCCAGTAATACCTCTCCTAATAGTGGAGTGTCCCACAAAAGTACCGAAGTTGACACTTAAATGCCTTGCCTCAACTGTTTCTAAAAATTCTTTAACTGTTTCCCAATCAGCATTCATATCTCTAGTATTTGCCCACTTTTGCGTAGACAAAAACATGTGTTCATTATAGATAGGAGCGAGCGAAGAACCAGAATTTCCACCTATTATAGTTGTTATACCTTGTCGAATCAAACTCTCCAATAAAGGATCTTTAAAAATCCTCCAATACACATCACTTCTATTTGAAATGTCTACAAATCCAGGTGTCACGTATTTTCCTTTAGCATCTATTTCTTTTTCTGCCTTTTCATCTTTTAAATCTCCAATCTTAGATATAATACCATCAGTAACAGCGATATCAGCTTCAAACATTTTATTTCCTGTGCCATCAATTATAGTGCCACCCCTAATAATTAAATCATGCATATTTTCTATTTTTATATTACTCTTGTTTATAATTGTACGCCCAGAACGAGTTTTTTGCAATTTTTGTACAATTTTACTATTCATCACAAAACTTCCAAATTTCTTAATTTATACCTAACTTGAAGGTTTTAGAACTTAAAACAAACTTTTAAAGAAATTATTCTTGTGTATACAACTTATATGTACCCCTACCTGTCAAAACAAATCTATCATCTTTTATTAATTCATTGTGTACGGTTTGTGGATGAGTAGCTTTATCACTAGTATTTAATCCATATTTATCAATAGCTTTTGCTATATCTCTAAAATGCATAGCTTCATCTCTATATCTAAGTACCAAATACACCTTATCTTTAACCCCTCTTAAATTTATTTCATTCCATGTATTAAATCCCCATTCATCAAATGGATTATTTTTTATAGTTCTTGAAACATATAGATATTCTCTTAAATGCTCCTTGTTTAAATTATCAATTCTATTATTTATTTCTTTAACTATTTTTTCGAAACTCAAAACTGTTTCATTTCTTTTTAATAATTCTTCAACAAATTCATGTATTTCATTCCATTTATCAAAATCAAAATCCTTTTTAAAAACAGCAAAAGCAAAAGGCTTCCTATTATTATTTTGAATCAAATCAATATGTTCTGAAGCATACACATAAAAATTACATATACCCCTTTTTACAGAATGATTCTCATGCATATGTCTAAGAAATCTATCATGATAAACAATTCCCCCTCTAGAATCTACGTATTTAGTAAGGATATCTTGAACTTTATTATATTTTTCACTTTTTGATTCATTAATTTGATTTATGGAAGCATTAACCAATTGTCTAACCCTTTCTCTTGTAATATTATTCTTTTTTCCGATAGCATCCAATGTTTTAGCTTCATCATCATATATTCCAAATCTATCTATAACTATAAATCTTGACCTTTCTGGAAGTGAACTCAAAAACTCTTCGAGAACATCATAAAATATATTGTCTTTCATGTTTTTCTTTTACCAATAAATAATCAAAAAATCTGCAAAAATACACACCTTCTTTTCATTTCTAATAGACACAAAAAAATAACAGATAAAAATTCTGTGATATGTAATTTAGTAGAATTTCTTACTTAAGATGATATCAATTAAACAAACTTTTGTCAAATATTTTTATAAGATGTCAATTACCAATAGAAATGTCATACTTGAATTTTCTTTAGAAATGTCATACTTGGGAAATTTAATTAATTTTTAATTTTTGATTATTGTTGACGCGGTGCCTTCTCCAT
>JALWEZ010000145.1 GCA_027039165.1 Candidatus Moraniibacteriota bacterium | reverse complement strand
GTCTATTAGACCAATAACCGTAAATCTTTGAGATAAGTTAATCTATCTACTCTTTATCACTATTTTTAAGCATTTTCTTAATCTTTTTAATTCTTCTCCTTTGTGAATAGATAACAATTACTAGAATTACTACTACTAAAATACACCATAGACTTATATTTCTCTCTACACTAAAGCGAACCATTTCTTTAGTTTTTAGTATGTATTCATCCTTAGAAACTGAAACTACTGACACTTTGTGTAACCCACTAGTAAGTATATTTTGAATTTCAATTTTCCATTTTCCTTTATCATCAGACAAACCTGTAACTACTATAGGAGTTGATTCAATTAGTAAGCTAACTTTCGAATTCGGCAAGGCACTACCCTCAAAAACAATTACATCATCACTGATAGTTATCAAAGAGTTATTTTTTCTCCTATAAATAAAATCGAGTAATTTATCCCAAAAAGATTTTCTTTTTCTGTTTCCTATTTGTACATCTATACCATTAATCTTTGTAAGGTTGGTAGAATTTAAATTAAAATTAGAATTTGGAGAAACCGCAGATAACAACAATTTTTTATCCGTTTTGTCAAAAATTTCACATTTTTTATAAACTTCCTTTTTTTGAATTGATTTTTCCTTTTTAATTTCTCTAGTTTCTTTTATATTTTCTTTAGTCACTATTGAATCATTACAAGTTTTGCATATTGGGCACTCCGGTGTTTTTTCGCAACTGTCTTCGCATTTTTTGCAACCATCCTCATCTTTTTGTCCACTAGTTGCAAGTCCGTATGAAATTTGAGAAATTTTGTTACCAGAAAAGTCTCCACCATTTATTATCACATCCAACGCATAGTCACTATCTAAATCTTTATCAGGATTAATTGTTATGTAATACTCAGAAGGATCTCCGTGAAAAGAAAACCTATTATCCCCCGTTGAAGAGTAGTGTTTCGCATCCACCACAACACTAAAAGAATCAATATCAATTCCTACACCAGTATCTGTGCATCTAAATGTAATATCATCATCAGTATCTATATTTGTAGAATTTTTCTCCGGTGAGAACAAATTACACTCTGGAGCAATTGTATCTGCAGAAGTAAAAGTATAAGTATAATCTAAAACATTTACACTAGTACAACCATAATCTTTTACATATACATTTACACTAACTAATTCATTTTGTCCAAAATTATTTTTTGGATTTATATCTATCTGATAATCATACACATTGCTATAATCGTTTACAGCTAGAGGCGTAGCTATAAGCTCATCTGAACTAATATCAAAAACTTGCGTGCCCATTGAAGCAGATGAAACGGTTACTTTTAAGGTTGAAATATCAACACCAGTTCCTGGATAATTACCAGATTGAACCAAGTCTCTAAGATTAAACCTTATATTAGAATCCAGTACAACATCTTTTGCGTCTTCTTGTGGATTTGTATTATAAATACTTACTGGATTATTGTCTATTTCTGTATCAAAAGAATAAGAATAATTACTTAAAGTGTGCACTATAGGATTACCTAAATCAGAAACTGTTATATTTGGTGTATATTTTTCACAGTAGTAAAGATTTTTTGAAGGATTTATAGTGACATCACAATAATCAATTCTATTAGCGTTTGTACTGTGACAAGAATACGCAAACTCTGAGCTAGAGTTTGTGTAATTAGTAACTCCCCAATCATTACCAGTAAGCGAAACGGCTAATGAATTAATATCTACACCAGCATCAAGGTCGTTTATTCTGAATTTTATATCCGAGATAACCTCTATATCAGTATCATTATTGTCTGGTGTTAATTTAGTCAAATATGGAGTATCATCGTCATCTGCAAAACTAAGCGTGTAATCGAATGCATTATCCAAAATATCATTTCCTGTTCCAAGTTCTGCTAAATTGGTGTCTGTTGTATCTCCAGACGTAAATTCAAAATCCAAATTATAATTTCCAGACCCATCCAAAACCTCAAAATAAAAATAAGCAAAAACTCCTTTTCCATTGTATGAATTTCCTGGATTATTATAAGAACCCAATACAATTTTATTATTAGTTACATGATTGTTTACGTAATTATCATAAAGAGAACCTGTGTATATCTGCGTTGCAGGAGTTAAGCAATCACTATTTAAAATTTTAATCCTTGAATTGTCATAATTCACCTCCAAATCAGCTCCTCCTGTATTATTTCCATCAGTATCTAGCAAAACTTCTGCACGCACACATCTACCATGATAAAATTCATTTGCACTGCCTCCTTGCCCCTCTGGCACATTAAATGAAAAAGATGTTGTTGCACTTGCGACACTCATGCTAAATAATGATAAAAAAATTATCATTACAAAATAAAATATAGTATACTTTTTTCTAAATTTCATATTTTTCTCTTAATCACCTATTTTGGCGTAATTATTTACAATTTTTGTCATATCTAGAGAATTTACTTCTTGATTTTCATCTACATCAGCTCTTTCATCTGAAACGCCTGTATCATGCACGCTCCATTTTGATACTAAATAAGTAACATCAACTGCATTTACTTTATTATCTCCATCGAGATAACTAGAATTTGTGTACACATCTCCACACAAAAGTCTCTCTGTTCCAGGAGTAAAGTTTATTATATTAGTACCACTATTAAGTGTAATATTATTTAAACGCTTTCTAAGATGTGCATAGCCTTTTATGCTAATATCATAAACACCTGGAGAAATCCCATCTAACTTTAATCCAGTAAAATTTCCATTATTGTCTGTATCATAGTAAGAATAAGATTTAATCGGATGCGTGCCTCCTTGCGAATAAACTTCTACAATGACTCTTGTACTATTATTTCCAAAAGTTGGAATTCTTTTTTCTGGTATGACACTAAAATTTAACTTAACTTCTGAATCTGGGTACTGATGTCCATGTCTTATATTATAATTACTACTTGCAGACTCATCAACTGAAATATCACCTACTTGTTGTTGTTTAATCTCGTAATTAGAAGAATTACTATCAATACCACCACTATTTCCACTGTTTAGTGGTTCAATACTAAAATTTGTTGAAGAAATAGAAAGTGCATTGTATGGGAAAAAACTAAACACAAAAAACAACACAAGAACAGATTTCACTTTCTTTAAAAAATATCTAATTTTTATTTTTTTTATAAACATTTCTAAATCTAAATTATCCACATA
>JALWEZ010000144.1 GCA_027039165.1 Candidatus Moraniibacteriota bacterium | reverse complement strand
CTTAGCTAATATATCCGATAAATCAAATCTAAATGATTTAAGTAGATTCAATAAAAAAAATTATTTATTTAAAAAATTTGCAAGAAAAAATCTCAAACTACTTTTTGAATATAAAAATGTTTATTTATTTCAAGTCCCAAAAAATTAAAAACGCCTATTTAAAGACGTTTTTAATTAGCTAAACAAATTTCCTAACAACCACTGAAAGTAACTCCTGTATCTTGAACCGTAGCTGTGCAATCTGAAACCTTAGAAGTTATAAGAGTTGCTATATTAAACCCAGATCCGGCACCAGAATTACATATAGCTGCAGTTAAGTTAGTATTAGAACCACCTTGATCTGTTACTCCTGTAGGCAATGCTATTGTATTAAATGTAGCACCATCACACTCAATTACAGCTGCAGCAGCAACACTAGAAGCTTGAGCTTTGAATTCAGCGATCTTTGCTTTGTCTCTAGCACTACTTAGTGACACAAGTACTATAGCAGCCAAGATACCGATAATTGCAATAACGATCAATAACTCGATAAGCGTAAAACCTTTTTTATTCATTTTTTCATGTCACCTCCTTTCTTTTTAATTTTTATTTTACCTCTTAAGTATACACTATTTTTGAGAAAAAATACATAGAGTTATCCACAGAACTATTTTATCTCCAATAATGCTCTTTTTCTTTTTGTTTTTTTATGACTGGTTTTGCTTTTTTTATCTGAGTTCTAGCTTGTACTTCTTCTTCTACCAGTTTCCTATCTCTACCATAGCGAAGAGCGGAGAGTTCTTTTAACTTATCAACCAATTCATCACTTCCTTTTGTTGGCGGATAAGTATTCATACTAAAGGGAGCTACAGTTTTATTGTTTATAAGGATCTTTGCAAAACACTTATAATTATCTACATTTATAAGATCACTTGCGCTAAAAACTGGACTAAATTGTTTTTCCAAAAACTCAGCATCCTCTGCACCAACTCTAAAAGACGTCATAGATCCCACGTTTCCAAATACAGCCTTTGAGATGTCATCACTAAGCTGTCCTATAAACTGATGCGCTATTGTAAGAGATAATCTATATTTACGAGCTTCAGAAAGAATTTGAGAAATACTATCTGTTGTAACATTTTGAAACTCATCTATAAACAAATAAAAATCTTTTCTATCGTCTTCTGCCATATCAACCCTACCAAGAGCTGCCATAAGTAATTTACCAATTATTATCATACCCAAGAGATAACTGTTTTGCTCACCTATTTTACCTTTAGAGAGATTAACTAAGAGAATTTTTTGAGTATCCATTACCTCTCTAAAATTTATAGTACTCTTTTGCTGAGAAATAATTGGTCTCATCATGTCATTTGAGAGAAATGGTGTAAGTTTGGAAGTAATGTAGGGAACCATATTTGCAAGCGAAGCATCTCCCCCAGCCTTTTGAGCTTCTTTTTCCCAAAATTCTTTTACAGAAATATTATTGCATTTTGATAGTTTCATTTTTCTAAATTCTTCATCTGCCAAAACCTTTGGTATCTCCATAAGAGTTGACCCAGATTCTTCATCTTCCATTACCAGAAGAATTGCATTTCTCATGTACTGCTCAAACATAGGACCGCCAGTTGCTTTTAAATCATAAAGCTTATCAAAAATATTCAATATTTCATTTACCACAAAACCCTTTTCCTCTGGCTTACTAAATTCCATCATATTAAGCCCAAAAGGTCTCTCGTAGTTAGAAGGATCAAAATAAATCACATCTCCCGCCCTTTCTTTTGGTATTGCAGTCATAATGTCATCAATCGCATCTCCATGAGGATCTATAAAACAAAGTCCCTCCCCATTTTTTACGTCTTGCTTTGCAATTTCTTGTAAAAACGCAGACTTTCCAGCTCCAGTTTGTCCTATTACATACAAATGCCTTCTCCTATCTCCTCTGCTTAGAATTATATCTGTTTTTTTACCTCTGAAATTATTGTATCCCAAAAGTGTTCCCTCAGTTGGCATGTTTGTAGGAGCAGGAGCGGAGACAGACTTTACTTTTGTTATATTTGGAGTTTTTGTAGTCGAAATTGGAAAGTGAAAAATACTAGCAATTTCCTCTACTCCCAAAATCATAGCGAATTTTTCATTAAAAACTCGAAAAATAAAGTTAAACGCAGGCTCATCTATTTTTTTCTTAAACTTTTTGGAAACTAATCTATTTACATCATGCCTCTCTAATTGCACAAAAGAATTTTCAATATAAGAAAGAATTTCTTGAGCTCTGTGTTTGGTTTGAGCAGATGCTACCAATCTAATATTTACACTATAAGCTGGTTTTGAAATCTTTTTTTGTATTGTTTTTATAAGTTCCTGTTCTTCTGGTGTCAACTGAACTGTATCTTTTTCTTCTTCTTTCTTTTTGGATAACACACTCAAAAATTCACCTAGTATTGAAGATTTGTTAATTTCTTTTAATCTCTTACCTTGTTGCATTTCTTGAGCAATTTTTTTACCTTTTTGAGTCCAATTTACTGGAGCTTTTTGTAAAATTAATTGAATACTAGCTCCTTCAGTTTCACTATCCAGCTTACTAATTGCTGTAGTAATTTCATTTAGTAAATCTCTATCTAACTCTTCATAAGTTTGAAGTGGTAGTGCGTGAGTTTCTCTTAGCTTTAAATTTGAAATTGCTATTTCACTTCCCGGAGAAAATATAGTATAATCATCAATCTTTTCAACTTCAGCTTCTGAAAAATAACTGTGAATTTGTTTTTCTAATGCACTACTATATTTCTGAGGTACTGTTATAAAAAATGAAATTTCTTCTTTTTTTGTAGGCGCTGCTATTTCTAATGTAATTCTAGGTTTTGCCTTAAATATTCCTTGAATAAAACCAACATCCGTTTGCAATCTAGTAAATGTAGTCAGTAATTGCTCCATAGCATTAACTTCTTGTTTCCAAGCGTCTGCATCCTTAACTTCATCACTTACTTTATGAAGAACTCTAACAATGTCAACATTTTCATATACTGCTGATTTTATATTTTCTCTGTGTTTCAAAAAACTACGCGCAACAAACATCCCTCCACTAAAAACACTAACGAAGGCAAGTAATCCTACTATCAAAGCAAAAACCAAATTTATAATTTCCATATTTTATTTTTTATATTACTAATATTTTAATTTTTTTTAGTAGTATGAAGCTTATCATGCACTGTATCCAATATAGACCAAGCTCTAGTTTTTTCTGCAATTTTTACACCATACTCCACTCCATTATTTTTTATTAAATCCAATAT
>JALWEZ010000143.1 GCA_027039165.1 Candidatus Moraniibacteriota bacterium | reverse complement strand
CAGGCATCGGCATGGATGGCTTAAGTCCCAAAGAAAAACTTGCAAAATGTGGCGTACTCAACGCACAAAAAATCGTCAATTTCCCGTGCCTCATCCTAGACGATTTCATAAAACCATTTTTAAATTCCTCCAAACAAACCCAAAATATTTTCCACAAAAAATCACATTATGTATTGACCTATTACCTTATATCAGTAAATTATCATTGACAAAACTTTTTTTTTGATATATTATTTAAATACAATCATAAAGTCCAGTGTACTGCGCCTATTGGTTTTTAGGATATGGTACAGATAGTCCATTTTACTAATTTGGAGCTTTGGCTTTATTTTTGTAAAATGGTTTTTTAAATAATTAAATTAATATCATGGAATATGAGTTAATGTATCTAATAGCAGATACAAAAAAAGAAGAACTCCCAAAAATCAAGGAGGAAATAAATGCTATAATAACAAAAGCTGGAGCAAAGCTTACTAATGATTCTTTTGAATTTAGTCAGAAATTAGCTTATGAAATTAAACATTGTTGGCATGGAACATATGTTGTACAGAGATTTACTCTTGGAAACAAAGATGAAAGAGAAAAGTCAATAACTTACGATGAATTAACAGAGGATGTTATAAAAGAAATCACTAGACAATTAAATTTACATAAAGATTTGTTGAGATACATCATAGTAAATGCAAAAGATTTACCGTCACTTGCTGAGTTTAAGACATCTATAGAGCAAAATTCTAAAGAAAATAAAAAAACTTTGAAAGAAAAAGGTGAAAAAATTGATGGAAAGTTAGAAAAAGTTCTAAAAATTTAATTTCATACTATGAATGTTAACAAAGTAATGATAGTTGGTAGACTAACAAGAGATCCTGAAGTGCGAACTACACCGAATGGGCAAACAGTAACAAATTTTTCAGTGGCTACTAGTACAACATGGAAAGATCAAAATGGACAACCACAAGAAAAAACTGAATTTCACAATGTTGTAGCATGGGGGAGACGTGGTGAAGTAATAGGTCAGTACGTTATAAAAGGACAAGAGCTTTACGTTGAGGGGAGACTTGAAACTAGAAGCTGGGATGATCAAGAAACTGGAAAAAAAATGTATAGAACTGAAATAATTCTTGAAAATTTTGAGTTTGGAGCAAAGCCAAATAACTCTAATGCAAATTACAATAATGATTATTCTACTGTACAGACAAACTCAAATCAACAAAATACAAATGCACAACAGCAAGTATACCAACAAGAAACACAAAAACAACCTGAAAATTCTACAATAAATTCATCCTCTAATCAGGAAGTTAATATAGAAGATGTACCGTTTTAATTAATAATTTATATAAAAAATATGGCAAAGCGAAAAATTCGTATAGGAGATAATACATACAACACACTTGATTATAAAGATTTTTCTTTTTTAAAAAGATTTTTGAATTCACAATCAAAAATATATCCACCAAATAGATATAATGTTGATGCATATTCTCAAAGACAAATTGCAAGATCTATTAAAAGAGCTAGACATATGGCGCTTTTACCTTTTACTGTAAAATAATCATAAATAGAATACGAAAAGTTCGTATTCTATTTTAACTTTTAGAATTATGAATTTTAATGAACTAAAAACTGGAAAAAAAATTGTATTAGATGGAACTCCTTTTATTATTATTTATCACGAACATTCAAAAACTGGTCGAGCAGGAGCGGTTTTGAGGACTAAACTTAGAAATTTGAAAACTGGAGCAGTGCAAGAAAAGATATTTCATGGCTCTGATAAAGTTGATGAAGCGGATATATCAAAAGTAGATGCTCAATTTTTGTACGCAGATGGAGATGATTATTATTTTATGGATAATGAAACATATGATCAAGTTACAATTTCAAAAGAGACTCTGGGAAATGCAAAGAATTTTCTAACAGAAGGATTAAAAGTTACATTACTTAATTTTAATGGTAATCCTATAAATATTGAATTACCAGTAAAAATAACATTAGAGGTAGTAGAAGCTCCCCCAGGAATAAAAGGTGACACTCAATCAGGAGGAGATAAGTTAGTTACTACAGAGACTGGATTACAAATTACTACACCACTTTTTATAAATAAAGGCGATAAAATAATAGTAAATACAGAACGTTCAGAATATGTATCGAGAGAAAGTTAAATTTCAAAATAACAGTTAGTGAAAGCTAACTGTTTTTTTGTTGATTTTTCTAGTACAATATAGATACTAGATAATATAAAAATAAAATTATGCAAAGCTCAAAACACAAAAAATCTTGGTGGAAAGAAAGAGTTTTTTATCAAATTTATCCACTTAGTTTTTTAGACACTACTGGAAACGGTAAAGGTGATATAAATGGAATTATAAAAAAAATACCATATCTTAATGATTTAGGAATAGGAGCTATTTGGATTTGTCCAATTTATTCTTCACCTATGAAAGATAACGGTTATGATGTGTCTGATTATAATTCTATAAATCCAATTATTGGTAGTATGCATGATTTTAAAGAGTTAATTAAAATTTGCAAAATAAATGATATAAAAATAATGATGGATTTAGTCATAAATCATACTTCAAATAAGCATCCGTGGTTTATGGAATCCGCTAAAAGCAAAAATAATCCAAAAAGCGACTATTATATTTGGCGTGACGCGAAAGAGGGTAAAGAGCCAAATAATTGGGCTGCTGATTGTGGAGGTTCCGCTTGGACTTGGGTGGAGTCTAGAAAACAATATTATTTGCATTCATTTTCTAAATATCAGCCAGATTTAAATTGGCGAAGTAAAGAAGTAAAAAAAGAGATATTTTCGTCTATTAAAAAATGGCTTGATATGGGAGTGAATGGATTTAGGATGGATATGGGAAATTTTTTATTTAAAGCTGAAGGGTTTCCAGATGCACCAAAGAAAAATCGGTGGGACAATAGAAAATATATTCATGGAGAACATTTGTATGCAAATAATCCAGGAATACATAAACTTTTAAAAGAATTTAAAAAACTTCTTGTGCCTTACGATGCAGTTGCTTTTGGAGAAATGTATTTTTTAACTCCCGAAAGCAGTCTTGATTACGTAGCTTATGATAGAAATGAAATTGATTTAATTTATGAATATCCTATAATGGATGCTAGAGGTAACTGGACTGAGGTAAAAAAACAAGTTAGATTATACGCAGAGGCATTTAAAGATATGGCATGGAATACGCTTACATTTAGTAATCACGATAGTCCGCGTAGTGTCTCAGTTTTTGGAGACAGTGAACAATTTCACGATAAATCTGCAAAATGTATAATGACATTTTTGTTAACTGCACCTGGTACTCCATTTTTTCTGCAAGGCGAAGAAATTGGGATGACTAATATGAAATTAAGTGGAGTAGATGAATTAACTGACATAAAAATGAAAGGGATTTATAAAGATAGAGTAAGTAGAGGAGAAAGTTCGCAAAAAGTTTTGGTTGATTTATCTTTTTGGAATAGAGACAATGCAAGAACTCCCATGCAATGGTCAGATAAAAAATTCGCAGGTTTTTCTTGGAATAAGCCTTGGATTAAAGTTAATTCAAACTATATAGAAATAAACATTAAAAAACAACAGAATAATCCTGATTCTATATTGAATTATACAAAAAATCTTATAAAGCTTAGAAAAAAAACACGGACTTTAATTTATGGCGACTTTTTACCACTTTGTCCGGATAATTGGACGGTTTATGCTTTTAGTAGAAAATTAGACAATGAAGAATATGTGATTGTGTTTAATTTTGCTTCGCAAGATAATAATATAATAGCGCCAGAAAAAATCCAAAACAATAAAGCAAAACTTATTTTTTCAAATTATATTGTAAAATACGATGTTTTGGATATTTTATATTTAAAACCATGGGAAACTAGAATTTATAAAGCTAAAAAACATGGAGAAATTTAAAAAGCTCTTATAATATAAGAGCTTAAGGAGTTAAGATGTTTAGATATTTTTTTATTACTATCTTTTCATCGAACTCGTTTATAATTTTTAGCCTACCTAATGTTCCCATAGTATCTCTCTTTTTAGGAGACAACTCTATCATTTTTTCTATGGCTATTGCCAAAGATTTACTATCTTTTGGAGGAATTAAAAAACCATTATAGTTATCTTCTACTACCTCTTTACAACCTGCAACATTGGTTGTAATTATCGGTTTTGACATACTTCCAGCCTCTAATAGAACTCTTGATAATCCCTCTCTATATGATGGAAGAACTACACAATCAACCCTCTCTATCTCTTCCAATACAGCATCAGTATAACCTAGATATTCAATAAGTCCCTCTGCTATCCAACTATCAACCTCATCTTTAGATATTGATGATGGATTATCAAAATAGTATGAGCCAAGTATTTTAAATTTTGCATTAGGATATTTCTCTTTAACTACTCTAATTGCATCTATATACTCAACTATACCTTTATCTTTTATAAGCCTTGCTATAAGTAGAAAAGTTATTTTATTACTTAGATTTTGTGTAGTTGATTTGGATTTAAAAGAATTAGTATCAATTCCACAACCAGGTACTAAAATTACTTGATTTTTCTTAATAATTTTTTGTTTAATAAATTCTTGACTATCATCTTTATTTTCGAAAATAACTTTATTTTTTGATAGTGAGATTTTATATAACAACTTAGCTATTTTAGAGCTAATTTTATCATTTAAGAATACTGTACCAAGTCCAGATATTGCATTAATAGTAGGAATATTCAAGAATTTTGCAACAATTCCACCATATATATTTGGTTTTATTGTAAATATTAGTAGTATATCAGGTTTAATTTTGGTAAATAGTTTATAGAGTTGATGCATTAAAATTAAATCTGTAAAAGGATTAGTCCCTTTATTGTCTAATTGTATTCCATAATGTACACAACCCAAATCTTTTAGTTTCTCAGAGTAATTATCTAAGGGAGATATTAAAACAACTTCATAAGTAGAATTTTTGAGTGCTTTTATTAATCCTCGTCTAAAATTGTATAAATACCAAGAAGTATTACTGCATAAAATGATTCTTTTCAAAATAAATCCTTTTTTTTTAATTTTAAAAGTACTAATTTAAATTTTTGGAGCTAAAATAAACAATGTACGATAATAAATCTATGTACTATATAAGTATAACATTTAGTTATATATAAACAAGTGCACGCTACTATTTTCTTTTAATTGTCTTTTTTGGTGTATTTTTCTTAATGGACTTGGTAGTTTTGGAAATATTTCTTTTTTTATCTATATTCTCTCTATTAAAAATTTCCAATCTAAACTTTAAGTCTGCAAGTACATTCATAAAAGCAATAAATGCTTCATATGGAGATTCGTAGGGATTAAAATATTTATGTACGTCTCCATCAGCAAACCACTTAGTACACATATAATAAAAATGATCAGATGTTGATAATCTTCTCCAATCTTGTATTAACTTTTTGTTTTTAGTTTTAAAAATTGCTTCTCTTAATTGATAAAGCTTATCCATTGAATCAGTTTGGAGTGAATTTGAAAGCCAAGCAGATAAATCACGTTCTTCGTCAGCCCAAGAATAAAAATTATGAGCATCATGTTCTCCCATGGAAGGATACAATTTCACTGCTTCAGAAGGAGTTACAAAATTATTATCAGGATGAGCTAAAATTTTCTCTGGAAGTGCTCTCATAAATTCAAATATGCCAGAATCTGCCCACTGATGTTCGCCAAAAGTTTCATAATCCATAAATAAGTTAACAACATTTCCGTTTCCATTGATAGCACTTACCCAGCTTGCAAATTTTTCTGAACTAAGGGGATGCTCCACCCAATCTTTATTGGAAAATCTAAACGCTATATCATCAGAAAGTTTATAGTCTTTTAATAAAACTTTTAATTTATCTGTACCCGTTGGAGTATATAAAAAATGAGGACTTCTGCCTTTTAGTACGTTATCTGCTCCTTCTGTGATAATTCCTTTATATCACATTTTTTCTATCTCATAAGCTAATTCATTGTTGTAAATTAGTTCAGTATTTCGAAAAACTTTTGGAGTAACTCCAAATAATTTTTTTACCTTTTTTTTGTGTAAATTGACTTGATTTTTAAATTCTTCTCTTGAATACAAAAAAGAAAGTGAATGATAATACGTTTCAGACAAAATTTCTGCTCTGCCTGTGTCAACTAATCTTTGAAAAGATTTAAGAACTTCTGGAAAATCTTTTTCGATTTGTTCAAGAAAAATTCCAGAGAGAGAAAAACTTATTTTAAATTCTGGGTATTTGTCGAGCAGTTCTAATAATAATTGATTTGTTGGCAAGTATGATTTACGAGCGACTCTTTCCATTATCCATTTGTTATTTAAACTACTATCTGAGTTGTCATTGAAATATTTATCATCTTCACCTATGTCAAAAACCTTATATTTTTTAACTCTTAACGGTTGATGTACTTGAAAATAAAAACAAACTGATGCCATGTGTATAATATTAAATTTTTGAAAAAACATCGATGCATTTTTTTGCAGATGCATCCCATGTTAAATTACTAACCTCTCTAAACCCATTTCCAGCTAACTCTTGTCTTAATGTATTATGATTTATTACTGCTAGTATTTTATTAGCCATTTCGGTTGTATCCCAGAAATCAACTTTCAAAATATGATTAGCAACTTCAGATACACCTGATTGCTTAGAAACCATCGTTGGTGTAGAATGAAGCATAGATTCTAATGCTGTAATGCCAAAAGGTTCTGAAACTGAAGGCATGATATATAAATCAGCTGCTTTATAGACATCTTGCAATTCTTCTCCTCTCACAAAGCCCATAAATAAAACTTTGTCAGAAATACCCATCTCAGATACTTGGCGTATAATTTGATTTTCCATATCTCCTGTTCCTGCGATAACAAAAATTATATTTTGATTAACATTAAGAGCCTTTTTTGCTGCACTCAAAAAATATTCCAGCCCTTTTTGAAGGGTAAGTCTCCCTACAAAAAGAACAATTTTTGTTCCATTTTCCTTTAAATTTCTCAAAGTTTTACTTTTTACATTGTATGTTGGGAAATCTTCTTTATCTATTCCATTATAAACCACATAAACTTTTTCTTCAGAAATTTGGTACTTGTTTACTATTATTTTTTTTGTGTAGTTACTAACAGCAACGACGCAGTCAGCTTGTTCAAGACCTTCTTTTTCTATGACTGCAATTTTTTCATTTACATTATCTCCTCCACATCTATCGAATTCTGTTGCATGAATGTGAGCGATATGTGGTTTCTTGCTTACTTTTTTTGCTTCTATACCAGCTCTAAAAGACAACCAATCATGTGTGTATATAATGTCAAATTTTTCTTCTTGAGCAATTTTTTTAGCAGCTTGAGCATAGCGCAAAACTTCTTCGTATAATGTGCCTTTGTAAATACTAGACTCAACGGTTTCATATTCTTCTTTATAACTCTCGGAAGTTGCATAGGCAGAAAGGAGAGTATCTATTCTTTTGATAGTCACAGAAGAAACCTTATCTGCAAAAAGCATCTCCATGAAATCGGGAGTTATAGGAATTTTCCTAGGTAAAACAAAAACAACCTCCACGTTATTTCTAACTAATGCTCTAGTAAGTCCCCTACAAGCAACACCAAGACCTCCACTGTTGTATGGAGGAAACTCCCATCCGAACATTAGTATTCGCTTTTTTTTCATCTTTATTTTTTTTTTTTATATTTTACATTAAAGCAAAAACCTTATATAACAAACAAATCATATAAACAAGTAGTTAAAAGTATTTTAACTTTATCTTTACTCATATAATATCACGTCTAAAAATTTAAGTAAAATACTATTTTTAAAGGTAACTGTGAATAACTTGTGGAAAAAACTATATTATTTGAATTTGACAATTTTTAGGTATATGTTACTATTCATTTATGGAACAAAATATATACAATCTAAAGTGTATTAAGTGGATGCTAATTATAAAGAAAAGCAACCAGTTTGTTCCTGTTGATAAAAATTAATTTGTAAATTAATTTTAAAGCAAGAGTTGACTGGTTAAAAGCCAGTTTTTTATGTTATTTAACAAACTAATAAAAAAGGATTTGAAATGCAAACAACATATGTATTAGAAGCGCGAGGATTTATGGAAAAGTATTTAGAGATGTTTTCAAAACTTGAGAAAAAAGTGCAAAAACACAGCTATCTTTTTGAAAACCCTGTTTATTTAGGTGACAAAAAAAGAATCTCACCACTTCTAGTTTTGAGATTAGACCTTATTTTTGATGAATTTGGTAGAATTAAGATAGGAGAGAATGATACTGTTTCAGGTGGTAAAGGGCCTTCAATTGCTTATTTAAACAAGGAAGAACAAAAAAAAGCTTTAGAGCCATATTATAAGTGGTATAAAAGTTCAGGATTTACTAAGTTTCTCTATTGCGTAGAACCTGGAGCTAAAGATGGTGAAAATTCTCCGTATTTAAAAGAAGCTATTTTCTATGCTCAGAAGTTAAGAGAATATTTCAATCTTGACATAGAGGCTCATGTTATTACAAAAGGATCATTGGATGCTTATGATCCAAAAAACACAATGATTGATAGACTATTCTATCCATATGAGCTAATCAAGGGTGGAGCGAAAGATCTTGAAAGATTTGTAGTAACTGTCTCTTCTACTTTCTTAGAAAGTAAGCGATTATTTGCTTATGTACACGACATGAGAAATCCACTTGGTCTTACAAAGAAAGAGTTGGATTATTTCCGCTCAGTTTATCCATATTCTCTCGAGTTAAATTCAATAATGAGAAGATATGGAGATACTAGTGATTTAGAGACTTTAGTTAAAGAAAATGAGTTAATTTTAAATAATTTTCAAAAAAGATTAAAAGAATTAACAACTCCTCTAGCTAGAAAATCTTTAGATAATCTTATTGAAGAAAAAAAATTTGCTATTGCAGAACTTGAGAAGAAGATAATGGAAATTATGCAATCTGAAGATAGACACTTGTCTGGTAAATTAAATAAAAAGTTTATTAATAAACTTAAAAAAGAAGAATCAGATAAGCTTATGCTTGAAACATGTGGCTATACAGTCAAAACTTCTCAAAAAATCTCTAGAATTAAAGCTGAAATAGATGATATAAAGTGTATTATCTCAGATTTAGAGCTAAAGATAAAAGCTGAAAAGGAGATGTATGAGATAAGAAAATCTATGTGGAAAGCTCTTCCAGAAGATAATTTGAATTCTACTGAAGGAATTTTATCCTATTTAGAAAAGTATTATCCAAATTATAAGCGAATAGAAAGTATTCTCTTTAGTAATAAGTATTTGATAAAAAATACTGATACTGAAGGTCCTAATATGTGGGGTGCTAGAGGTGTTATAGTACTCAGAGAGCACTCTCTAAAAACTGCGCTTAAATATTTGGAATACAAATTACATCCTGGTATAGCTGGTACACTTGGATTAAATCCAATCGTTCAGAAAATTCACGAATCTCGTGATTTCAAAGATCTGTGGAATGGTGTGATTGATGAAAAATATATTCGCATACCAAACGGTGAATTTAATTTCATCTCACAGGAACTCACATGTACAAAGCAATATGTGTTTGCAAGAATTGGTATGTTTGGGCTAATTAACACTGATACTGGAGAAATATTTGTCCCAGAAATGGGAATGTATACTCTAGTTAGAGGAACAGTAAGAGCACATGGAACTCCGCTTTCTATGAGTGGTCCAGTGCGATTTATTTAACCTTTTAATTATCGTACCAGAGACAACGTTCTCTGGTACATTTAAATATTTATAAGTGACATTTTGATTATAAAAATTACAATTAAAATGTCACTTGTAAGTGACAAATAAATAATTTAAAAGGTAAAAAAATGAAACTTAGAAAACAATATTATCATTCAACACACAACAATTACATCATATTTGATTGTTCACAAAAAACTTATAAAGTAAAAAGACAACAATTTGCAAAAATGTTATCCAGTGACAAGTTTGATAGTGGTCTTGTGCTTTTGCCAAGTAAAATTGGTGAGAGATTTATGGTTGTTCTTGAAAAAGATGGTTCTGAGTCTGCGATGTGTGGAAACGGAGTAAGAAGTGTGGCTAAATATCTCTACGATAATAATTTTGTATCAGAAGAACAAAAAGAAGTTGTGCTTGAAATTAAAAGTGGAACTATTTCTATAGAAAAAATAGACGCTGATAATTTTAGAGTAAACATGGGTCCAATAGTTTCTTTTGAAAAAAATCCTAATGAGTTTGTGAAAGAGGATATAACAAATTCACAGGAGATTGATTTAGAAAGTATTGATCCAATCTTAAAAGGTGCAAAAATTTATCACTCACAACTAGAGCCTCATATTGTAGTTGAAGCAAATTTGACAGATTCTCAAATATTAGAGGTTTTTAATAAAATTAAAAATAGTGGATTTTTCCCACACAATATAAACATTAATTTTATTGAAATTGTTAGTGGTGATACTAGTGTTGTCAAAAATGTAACTTGCGAGAGAGGGGTAGATAC
>JALWEZ010000142.1 GCA_027039165.1 Candidatus Moraniibacteriota bacterium | reverse complement strand
TGCCATTATTGCCAATAATTTTTTAGCTATTTTACCTTCTTTAAGTTTTGCATATTCCAACTTTGCTTCTTTTAACAATGCAGGAGTTAATAGTGAAAATTTGCGTGCCATTTCAAATCCTTTTTTTAATTTCACTATAGCATATCTTTACTTGATTATCAAGTTAGAATTTGTATAATGATGAAAATCAGTTGACAGTGGGGAGTCAGGAGTGCAGAGGATTTAGGATATAGGGTTTAGGATTTAGTAAAAAAACAATATCCCAAATCCCAAATCCAAACAACTAATTTTACGGCTTTGCGTGATAACAATGCAAATTTGGTAACTATGCCCTGATATTGTGATAATATATATACAAAAAAGTTAAAAATAGGGCTATGCCAGCTTGTAGTGACTAAAAGTGTAAGTATAATAAATTGATATGTGTGAAATTTGAGAATATAAAATGAATTTTTCTCCAATCATTAGTCAATTTTTTCAAATTTTTTGGTATTTGATACCATTATTGGTTGTTGTAGGTATCCTAAAATCATCTTGGTTCAAAGGTTTTCTTGGTGAATTCATCGTCAATATTTCTTCAAAATGGTTACTTGACAAAAATAAATATCATCTACTCAAGAATGTGACACTACCCACAACTGATGGCACTACTCAAATTGACCATATTATTGTGTCCATTTATGGTGTCTTTGTAGTTGAAACAAAAAATATGAAAGGCTGGATTTTCGGTACAGAAAACCAACGTACATGGACTCAAAAGATATATAAACATTCAAATAAATTCCAGAATCCGTTGCATCAAAACTACAAGCACGTTAACACATTAGAACAATTGCTTGGATTGAAAAAAAATCAAATTCATTCATTAGTTGTATTCGTTGGTGACTGTACTTTTAAAACCGTCATGCCTGAAAACGTAACTTATGGTATCGGATATGCTAAATATATCAAATCAAAAAAACAGCCAGTTCTCACCCCGAAAGAAGTTTCAGAAATTATAAACAAAATCGAGAAAGGGAGACTTAGGCAATCATTCAATACTAACCTGGTTCATGTTACCCATGTAAAAGAAATTAAAAACAAGAAGAAAAACACTATTGCCTGTCCAAAGTGCGGCAGCCAGATGGTTCAACGAACATCCAAAAAAGGTAATACATTTTGGGGTTGCTCAAGATTTCCAAAATGTCGTGGGACAAAAAATATGTAATAGGTTAAAATCACATAACACACATGAGCCGATAAAACTCAAGTAAATAAAAAAAATTTAT
This sequence comes from Candidatus Moraniibacteriota bacterium, assembly GCA_027039165.1. Classification (GTDB taxonomy): domain Bacteria; phylum Patescibacteriota; class Minisyncoccia; order Moranbacterales; genus JALWEZ01. The sequence goes on along the minus strand of JALWEZ010000142.1, from coordinate 2,068 downwards.
AAGGTCAAATATTTATAATTCTTCCCTGTTTTTTTTTGTATTCCAATTAAGTTAATAAAGAATAAAGGAACAGGCGAAATATCTTTTTGTAATCCGGTACGGAATCTGATATTAATAATCCTACGAACCTTGTCACTAATAATTTGTCTTGCAAGCAACGATATTCTAAAAAAGAAATTATTGGGATGACACAAAATTAGGAACACTCCTGTTATCCCTTTAAAAACTTACTAAAAATTTCTTTTAATTCTGTAAAAACAATATCTACACTATGTAATTTTTCTTCAGAAATTTGATATCTTAAACTGCTATTCCAGGCAGCTTTAATTGTTTTTATTGCTTTAGAATTTATCAGCTGGTCTACATTTTTATAATCCAATCCTTTAAATTTCATTTTTTCCAAGAACGCATATTTTATTTCTATCCAATCATTTTCATCAAAGAATCTTTTTAATTCATAAATATCATAATAATCACGAGGAGCAGAATATGACCGTTGAACAAGTGCTCGGATTTTTTCTGAAAAAATTTCTTTTAAACTGTAACAAGGAATTTGACCTGTATTATATAAAAGTTTATCTGAGTAAGGATGAATTATTTTCTTTAATTCAGGTTTAAATATGATTTTTTCAAACAAAGTGATTTCTATTTTTATACTTGTTGTCCATTTTTCAGGAGCTGGTGGTTGTTGATTTTTTGAATGATTAGCACCCCAATATTTTAATTTTGCTTGATAGCCCATTAGCTTGTCTTGATATTTAAGCTCAGAAACATTGTCAATATAAAAAAGAATTCCTGAAGTATTTTCAATTAGATTTATAATATTTTTCAATCTGCTAAATGTTAATTTATAATTATTGGTATTTGATGTAAAATCCAAGTCTTCTGAAAAACGATAATTTGGGAAGTAACATTTTCTAAGCGCTGTTCCACCTTTAAAAAGCAATTTATCTTTATGTTCATCAATAGAGTAGAATGCTGCAAGAAAATGTCCTAACACCCAATCTTTATCAACAATATCAGCTGGAATGCCCCATTTAACAGATTTATCATTTATTTCTTTTTTTAGAATCATCTCAATAAATTTCTTTACTTATATTTATTATGTTTTCTCTATTGACATTCAATCTTAGTTGCCATTTTGAATCAAATTCACCTTTATTTTCACCAGTTGCATCTATTAATGTGAATTTTTTATTTACTTTAAGTAATGCATAATTAATAAATGAATTTAACCCTTTCTTCTGAAAAAGCTCTGCAAGAAATCCCATTCTTTTTATTGCAGAAATATTGTTAATTGCTTCGGAATACTCTATCATCTTTTTACTTGAAAGTTTTGCCTGAGCAAAAGCTGATATCAATAAATCAAAACCACCTGAATATTTTGGCAAATCAAAACAGTCAACTATGGTTTTTTCAACATCAGTTATTGGAAATCTGTTGTTCCCGTATCCATATAAAATTATTCCTTTTCTTTTTCTTTCAGCAATTGTTATAAATTTATATTCTATTCCAAGTATAGTTTTATTTCTTTTCCTTTTTGTGGTTTGAATAAAAACTTTATTTGGAAAACGAGAGGTTAAACCATGGATATTAAGAGCTGCCCAATATGCAACAGCACTGTTTGGCACAATGAATGTGCCTATTACATTTTGATCATTAAAATTTTTTACTGCATAATAACCTTTTTGGAGCCGGTTTAAAAATTTTTTTCTGTAGAGGTTCTCCAATACTTCATTGATATTCTTGAATTTATGATTTAATTGTTTCTCTATATCATAAATAGTAAAATATTCTATTTCATGTTCATAAATTAATTGAAGAAATTTCATCTGTTCTTTTGTTAAATTTGTTGATATATATACGCTGTCTCCCATTACCTCTTATGTCTCTTTTATATATAATTTTTAAGTCTTATTGTTACACAATAAGTAATACAAAGTAAAAGCATATTTTTATTAAAATTGCAATAAAAACTTTTCATTCTTTTCTTTGTTTAATATTAATTTATGAAAAAAATTTGACTTTTTATATTTTGAAGTATAGATATGATATTAATGACTTTTAA
>JALWEZ010000141.1 GCA_027039165.1 Candidatus Moraniibacteriota bacterium | reverse complement strand
AGTCTTGTCCAATGCAAGATGATACTGAAATGGGTATCCGTTTCTAGTGCAAAATGATACTTGAGAGAGAAAAATTTTGCTAAAATGGATTAGTAATTTACAATGCTCGCCTATGAACATCATTATGAATACTAATTGCATTAAAAGCATGAAAGATATTGAAGAATTTTTGAATGGAATGCGTAAAATAGAGCTAAAAAGCGACGCCTCCAAAAAAGAAAAGTACTTGTTTATCAGTGATACTTTGGTAAAGTTTAAATACAATCAAGCTCGTAAAAAAGAAAAAGGGATTATTAAGGCTTATTTGAAGGAAATGACTGGTTATTCTGAGGCGCAAATAAAGAGGTTGATTGCAAAATGGAAAAAAGGAAAATTGCTTTCAAGTTTAGTAAAAATGAAGAACAAAAGGCACAAATTTCCTTGTAGATATGGCCCAGTTGAAATAGCACTACTAGCCAAAGCTGACGAAGCTCTAAACTATCCCAACGGCAATTCTTTGAAAGAAAGTTTGCAAAGAGAGTATGAAATTTTTAAAAAAGAAGAGTTTAAAATCATCTCTCAAATATCCGTTTCTCACATTTACAATATCCGAAACAATTCTCGCCAGTATCAATCCTACGCGATGCACTACACAAAAACCAATCCGACAGCGGTTCCAATTGGAGAACGAAGAAAACCCATTCCAAATAATAAACCCGGGTTTCTAAGGGTAGATTCGGTGCATCAAGGCGATTTAAACGGCGTCAAAGGGGTTTATCACATCAATTTAGTGGACGAAGTTACTCAGTGGGAAGTTGTATGTTGTGTGCCGGTTATCAGCAATAAATACTTAATTCCAGCGATGAAAAATGCTCTTGCTCAATTTCCTTTTAAAATCATCAATTTCCACTCAGATAATGGCTCAGAATATATCAATTATCAAGTGTCTGAAATGCTCAAAAGAGAATTTATCGACCAAACCAAAGGCAGAAGCCGACACAGCAATGACAACGCTCTAGTTGAAGGAAAAAACGGCTCAATTATCCGCAAATTCATTGGTAGAAATTATATCGGCAAAAATTGCGCTGAGTACATCGATCGTTTTTATGAAGCATATTTTAATCCGTTTTTAAACTATCACAGAGTTTGCGCCTTTGCTACCGATTACATAGACAAAAAAGGCAAAATTCGCAAAAAGTACGATACTTACTTAACTCCTTATGAAAAATTAAAAAGTTTAGACAACTCTGCGCAGTATTTGAAAAAAGGAATTACATTTGCAAAATTAGACGAAATAGCTTATTCTGAAAGTGACTTAGAAGCCGGCAAAATTATGAAAAAAGAAAAATCAAAGGTTTTTAAAAAGTTAGGAAAGTTAAACAAAGTAAAAAAGTTAAATAAATTTTAAAAAACATAGCTCACATTGTAAATTTAATTTCAGTATCATTTTAGGATTGGAATATACTATTAAAGACAAATCAAATCAGATTCCTCATGCTCTGCATATCCATATCTTTTGATTTTTTCATCACAGCCTTTACACATGCGAAAAATATAAATACTATCTGCTCCAGTGAAGTGTTTTTTGTATTTTAACTCTACCTCAGTTATTATGTTTTCTAGCACTCTTTTGCTGTTTTTTATTTTCCAAACAGAGTATTGAATCCTCTCACCATGTTTTTCCAAAAACTTTGCAAATCTAACACGAGTTTTATCATTTGCAAAATCATAAGCTACTATATACATACTTTTTAATTATCTAATTACAAAATCTTTTACCTTACCCTCATCATTCAAAATCAAATAATAATGCTCTCTGATGTAGGAATAAATATCCATTTTATGTTTAAGAATTTCTTTCAAAAAAATCTTTGAGTATTTGGCACTATTTTTATAAGAAAGATAATACTTCCCTTTTTTCACATTAAAGTCCTTTTTGTCAAATTGTCCTAAATTGTGAATCTTTACAAGTGATTTATCTATTATGCACCGAAAAGGTTCCATCATATCACAAGAAAGTGATTTCCTTTGAAAAAACAGCTGATGATAAATTCCCTTGTATGTATCAAAACCATAAACACGCAGTACAGAGTCTACAAAATTAAATAAATAACTATACCCCATATCGAGCAAAATATTATTTGGATCAATTTTGCCTCTAGGAATACGTTTATACCAATTTATGCTAGCAAAATACGCTGAGAAATAATCTTTAGAAATAACTCCTTCAATTCCCCTTAGAGATGAAATATTTTTTGCATTTTTTATCTTTTCTACCATTAGCTTTTTGTAGTCCATGCGAGATTTATTTCCCATCTTACTTATCTTTGCATTTCTGAGAAGTATAAGAGAATTTCTAAGTTTATTTTTTACAATGTTTTTGGAAATTTCTAGAGATTTTTCTTCAGACAAATTATATTGCTTTTGTCTGAGTAAATAATTTCCCTCTGCATAAGAGCAAATACTTGCATACATTTCATAATTTCTCTTGAGGAAAAATACACTTGCCCCATTTTTAGTGATTTTTTGCATGAGTTTTGTGCTTATTGTTGTGTCCCCTACTATAAAAATAACTATAAGTCTATTAATTGGAATTCTCTCTTTGGTCTTTCCATCTTCTTTTATGTTTATTGTTTCATTTTTGAGATTTATCTCACAATTTTTGAGTTTATAAGACTCCAAGAAAAATATCTGTTTTTCTCTAAAATCTGGTGCAAGTATCATACATCAATTTTACACAATTCACGATAAATACAATTTTTGCACTTATTGTGATTTGAGCATTTTTTACTAGTTAAATTAAAACTTCTCATATCCTTCAAAACTTTTTTAAACTTTGTCTTTTGTTGCTTGGTCAAAGTTATAGTATAAGTCTTATTGTCTGTCATAGAATAAAGCTTCATAGACTTCACTTTAAAACCCATTTCTTCTAAACACAATTTCTGAGCATAAAGTTGAAAAATATATCCATCATAAATTTCTTTTACAGTTCTTTTTCTCTCTATGAGTTCACGTTTATCCTTGTCATAGATATCAATTTTACCTATAATCCCATATTTCTGAGAAAAAATTTCTCTGCCTTGCAAAATATTTTTGCGTGTAGAAAATTTCTCCTGATCTACACTCTCATGAGCGATAGTCCCAGCAATTTGAGGACTTGCTTTGTAAGTGTTTTGCGCAAATGTTTCATAAACACTATGAAAATACAAAGACCATGGACAAAACAAAAAATCATTTATCTTTGAAATTTGAATGTAATCATAATACATAAAAAATTAATTATACCATTTTTAAATAACCTGTACCCAATTATAATACTTTGAATTATTTCACAAATTCAAACTGAAATGTTGTCATTGAGTATAAGTTATTTAAAAATGGTAT
>JALWEZ010000140.1 GCA_027039165.1 Candidatus Moraniibacteriota bacterium | reverse complement strand
CTGTTTTTCTGCTATAAAGCCTATAAATTGGAGTAAGTCCAGGTTGCTCCGTAAGACTTGCATAAAATGCTGGAGCTCCATCTGTAAATTCAAAATCACTAAACTTTTTCCTTATTTTATCTCTATCCGCTTCACCTCTAGTGTAGAGTTGTGCTCCAGTTCGAGTATTGTAAAGTCTAAATATTGGAGTTTTTTCTGAAATTATAGTAAATTCAGAAACATTTAAAGGTTCTGAAACATTACCTAGACTATCCGTTACTGTAATTTTACAATTTGGAAATGTCCCATCTGGGAACATCTTAAAAAAGGGATCATTAAATCCTACCACTACCGTAGTTAATGAACCAACACAATCACCGCTATAAGTTATAGTACCTGCTTCATCTGAAGAAAAAATATACTCGGGCGTTCTATCAGAGGTAGGTGTTTTAATTGGAGTAATCTCTTTAAGGGTTGGTGGTGTAACATCAACTACAAATTCTGGTATATTCAGTACATTTGAATCATTTCCTGCACTATCCCTAACTTTCACTGTGCAATCACTATATGTTCCTGTAGTTAACTCATTCAGAACTATAGTATTATCCCCAACTATTGCATTAGTTGTTGCGCTACTACAACTTCCTCCATATATTATTTCCCCAGCTTCATCCGAATTGAATATATAACTTGGAGTTGAGTTTGATGACGGTGTTACAATTGGAGTTACTTCTGATATTGTAGGAGCTGGACAACCATTACCTCTAATATCGTCATTAAACGTCCAATTATGACTACTTATTATATTATTTCTAGCTGAATCTGCTACCGCACTACACCAAATACTCATGCCAGCATCAAACTGCACGTTATCTTTTAACGTTGAAAGTGCATTCCAACCTATTAATAATTTATCATAATTTTGAATAGATAAACCACCTCCTGTAAATATATCTTCCATATGGCGAACATTAGACACATTCCAATTTCCTATATTTTGATCAAAAGATGTTGCATCTCCAAACATATAACTCATATCCGTAACATCTGCAACGTCCCAATTACTTATGTCTTGATTAAAATTAGCATCTTTGTAAAACATCCAAGACATGTTAGTGGCACTAGAAGTATCCCAATTACTTATGTCTTGATTAAAAGGTGTCCGCAAAAACATACCAGCGAAATTTTCAACATTATTCACCTTCCAGGAGCTTACATCTCTATCAAAAGACGTGTTAAAAAAGATATTCTTCATATTTATCACATTTGAAACATCCCATGAAGTTATATCTGCATTAAAACTTGAACCTGAATTCGAAAGAAAAAGAGATTCCATATTTGTGATATGACTCGTATCCCAATCCCAATTTCCAGTCCCTTCACCAATATTGACAGCATTATGAAACATTTCATACATGCTTGTCGCTAATGACAAATTTGGTGTATCTTGAGCATTTAACTTTAAATTATAACAACCATGAAAAGCACCCTCCATAGACCTCCAAGCACTAGTTCCCCATTGTTCTATTGAAAGAATTTTTCGTTTATCACCTCCATCGTTAAAATAAATTTGTGGAAATGTTCCATGAATTACAATAGTATATGTACCCGGATTTGGACCATAATCACATGTATAATCTCCACTATGATTTGTTGTATCATAAATCACATCTGTGCCGTTATAACTACAATCAACAGAATAATGATATCCTAATCCTGTTGTTGGAATGCTAAATTGATTATCGTTTGATGTCCCAGAGTTATCAGTCTTCACAGTAATTACAAAATCATCTGCTGTATAGGGTGCAGCCAATACATTATTAGCCACAAACATAAGTGCCATTACTGGCAAAATATATAAAAACTTTTTCATATTTATTTTATTTAATATTACTTTTGTATTATACCATACCATAACACAATAAAAAACTACTAGATGCTTCTAGTAGTTTTTTTGATAATTATTTATTGAGTTAGACTTGCATAAAATGCAGGCACACCATCTGTGAATTCGTAATCTGAATATTTACTTAGTATTTTGTTTTTGTCTGCTTCTCCTCTTGTGTAGAGTTGCATACCAGTTCGCTTGTTGTAAAGCCTGTAAATTGGAGTGCTTCCGTCATCACTAAGACTCGCATAGAATGCTGGAGTGCCGTCTGTAAACTTAAAATCTTTAAATTTATTTAAAATTTTGTTTTTATCTGCTTCGCCACGAGTATAAAGTTGTGCTCCAGTTCGCGTATTGTAAAGTCTGAAAATAGGAGTTGTTCCGTCGTTAGTTAAACTTGCATAAAATGCTGGTACTCCGTCTGTAAACACAAAATCTCTAAATTTATTTAAAATTTTGTTTTTATCTGCTTCTCCTCTAGTATAGAGTTGAGTACCTGTTCGTGTGTTATAAAGTCTAAAAATTGGGGTTTTATTTTCTTTTATTTTAAATCCCGATATATTTAATGTATTTGATACATTATTTGAACTATCAGTTACTACTATTGTGCAGTCATTATAAGTTCCTGGTACTAATTTATTTAAAGTTATTGTATTATTTCCTACTACAGCAACTGCCACTGTACTTGAACAACTTCCTCCATAAGTAATATTACCAGCCTCATCTGAATGAAATGTATACTCTGGTGTAGTGTCTGTTGTGGGCGATAACACTGCGCTCACTTGTGTAAGTGTAGGAGCTTGACAATCAGATTGCTTTCCTCCGTCAGTTATTGTCCAGTTATGTCCAGTTGGTGAAGTAAGATTGTTGTGCGCCACTACTGCACAATATTTTGAATTTCCACCATCAAAACCTAAGCTACTTTTCAAATTTTGACTATTCCAACCTGTTAGTAGTGCATCATAATTTTGAGTTGAGAGTGTAACATCTTTCAAAAACCAATTAAATGTATTCACTTTTTCTACATTCCATTTACCAATATCTTAATTAAACGAAGATGCTCCATAAAACATTTCTGACATATCTGTGACTTTAGCTGTATCCCAATTTCCTATATCTTGATTAAATAAACTAGCATTTGCATTATTACTATAAAACATAGCATTCATATCCGTAACTTCAGATGTATCCCAATTTCCTATGTTTTGGTTAAAAGCTTCAGCAGAATGAAACATACTTCTCATATCCTTTACATTTCCTACATTCCAAGCGTCTCCTCCGCCATTACCTAGCCCCGCTTTAAACGAAATATCTTGATCAAACACTTCATCAAAAGCAAACATTTGATTCATGTCAGTAACATTCGATACATTCCATTTACTTATATCACTATTAAACAAGTGAGCATCACTAAACATAGCACTCATATCTGTAACATTTGATGTATTCCAACTACTCAAATCACCATTAAACACGGCAGCATACGCAAACATAGCACTCATATCTGTAACATTTGACACATCCCAATTCATATTACCACCAGTAAAATTATATGCAGCTTTAAACATAGACGATAAATCTGTAACACTTGATAAATCTGGTGCATCTGTAGCATTTATAGTAGTAAGATTTTCACAATACGAAAAAGCATTTTCCATAGAACTCCATTTAGTTGTGCCCCATTGTTCAATCGTTAATAATTTATTAGCATCATTATCTGTATCAAATTTTATTCTAGGAAATCCTGTATTTCCAGCTCCCTTTGGCGTTATTCTTATTGTGTAAATACCTGCAGGTAATCCTTTTGAAAAATAGTCACAAGTCACATTGCCAGTAGCTCCCGTAATTACATAATTTCCATCATTTGTACAATCTACATCATAATTATAAGTTTCTCCTGCAACTGTAGGGATTTCGAATGAAAAACTGTTCGAAGACTCATCATCTGTAATTGTTGTATTTATTTTGATCACAAAATCATTAGCTCCTGCAGCAAATGCACTATTTGCAACAAACAAAGATAGTACTATAGATGAGATGTATAAAAACTTTTTCATATTTATTTTATTTTTAAATTTATAAAACTTATTATAAGTTTATCATGTATTTGTTAAGTAAACAATTTTATAAAAAGCAGACGCTTCTGTAAGTATCTGCTTTTATTAGTTAAACTTTCTTTAGTTTGTAAGACTTGCATAAAACGCTGGTGCTCCATCTGTGAATTCAAAATCTTTGAATTTTTCTAAAATTTTATCTTTATCCGCCACTCCTCTAGTATAGAGTTGCATACCAGTTCGCTTGTTGTAAAGCCTAAAAATCGGAGTTGTACCGTCATCTATTAAACTTACATAAAACGCTGGTACTCCATCTGTAAATTCAAAATCACGAAACTTATTTAAAATTTTGTTTTTGTCTGCTTCGCCACGAGTATAAAGTTGTGCTCCGGTTCGCTTATTGTAAAGTCTAAAAATTGGAGTAAGACCAGGTTGCTCAGTAAGACTTGCATAAAATGCAGGCGTTCTATCTGTAAACTCAAAGTCTTTGAATTTTGCTAAAATTTTATCTTTATCTGCTACTCCTCTGGTATAGAGCTGTGTGCCAGTGTGCTTATTATAAAGCCTAAAAATTGGAGTAAGGTCGCTTGACAATTCTACATTTGATACAAATCTAGAATTATTTATTAAATTTTTAAATTTTTCCAATGTTTCTAGTGTTGAATCAATTCGCAATGTTGTTGGAGGATTACCAGTATCTTCATTTTCCCAATTTTCATGCCAATAATTCATTGCTTTAAAATCAATATAAGGATTATCTAGGATAGTCTCAAAAGCATCTTCTAGCCAAGCACTTTTACTCTCTCCTGGATAATTATCTGTTACACCAAATTCAAGCACACAAAACGGTTTTTTGTCACTAATTTCTGTTATTAATTCATGTCTATCCTCCAAAAGTTCAGAAAACAATATCCACTCTTCTGAGGGAATCGGAATTTGAGCACCGTACACACTTATTCCTATCCAATCAATATAATCGTCTCCAGGATAATAATACTTTGCGCTATTCCACTGCTCATCTGGAATTCTTTGGATATCTGGATGAAAAAACCACGTAACATGCATCACATTTTCACTGCGAAAAATATCTATTATATGCCTATACGCATCACGCCACCTCTCTGGACCATCTGGATAATCTGGATCACCATAACCACTTGTTGCTCCAGCTCCATTAAAAATACCACTCCAACCAAACCAATCTCCAGTAGGCTCCACAGCAAAATCAATTCCAAAAGGCACGCCATCTGCTCTCGCATCTCTAGCCATTTGACGCAACTCCAAATCAAAATTTCCATCAATTATTTTTTCTAAAGAGTAAACTGCTTCTTTACTTCCTTCTGAAAAATCACTTCGTGGCATAATACGCATAATAGGAAAAACTCCCTCATTTTTTATTGCATGAATACTTTCTTTTGGATAAGTAATCCCATTTAACCAATTTTGTGAGAATTCAGTAATTGCAATTTTTTTATTTGCTAAATTTTCAAAATTAGTAATTTTTTCTTTTGTTACATTATCTTCTGTACCATCAAAATCAGCAAAAGCACTAAAATACACACAATCTCCACTTAGTGGCACAAGTTTTGTCTGCGCCAAAACTTCATTATTATTCATAAATGCTGTAAATATCAAGATAAATAAAATTATTATCTTATTTCTCATAAATTTAAATAATTTCTAATTTCATCTACTTTATCTGTTTTTTCCCAGTTAAAGCTTTCTCTTCCAAAATGTCCATAACTTGCAGTTTCTCTGTATATTGGATTTAATAAGTCAAGATTTTTAATTATCCCTCCAGGTGTTAGATCAAATACATTTTTTATGCATTTTTCTAATTTTTCGTCTTCTACAACTGCACTGCCAAATGAATTAACCATTATAGATACTGGTTCTACAATTCCTATAGCGTAAGCAATTTGAACAACAACTTTCTGACAAGCTCCAGATGCAACAAGATTTTTTGCCACATATCTAAGAGCATACGCTCCACTTCTGTCAACTTTACTTGGATCTTTACCACTAAATGCTCCACCACCATGAGGACAACTTCCCCCGTAAGTATCTACTATAATCTTTCTTCCTGTAAGTCCAGTGTCTCCTTTCGGCCCACCTATTACAAACCTACCTGTTGGATTTATAAAATATTTAGTTTCTCTTGAAAGTAATTCATTTGGAATTGTCTTCTTTACAACTTCCTCAATAACAGCTTTTCTGATTTCTTCTTGAGTTACGTCTTCTGCATGTTGAGTGGATATAACTACAGTATCCACATGAACCACTTTATCTCCATCATATCTCACACTAAGTTGCGATTTAGAATCTGGTCTTAAAAATTCTAATGTGTTATTTTTCCTCACCTGTGCTAAATTTTTTACTAGTTTATGAGCATAGAGTATAGCAAAAGGCATAAGTTCCTCAGTTTCTTTGCAAGCATAACCAAACATAAGTCCTTGATCACCTGCCCCAAGTAGTCCATCACTCCTCTGTACTCCTTGATTTATATCTGGAGACTGAACACCAATATGATTTGAAATTTTTACACTTCTATAATCGTAACTATTTTCTGCATCTGTGTATCCTATTTCTTTTATCACTTCTCTTACTATTTTTTCTACTGGCACCTCAACACTAGTTTTCGTCTCTCCTGCTACCACACAAATATCATTTGCAAGCAAAACCTCACAAGCCACTTTTGCATTTTTATCTCTTTCTAAAACATAATCAACTACAGCATCACTTATCTGATCTGCCATTTTATCTGGGTGACCTTCACTTACTGATTCTGAAGTGAAAATATATTCTCTTTTCATTTATTGTTTATTATTTTGTTTATCTAAAGCATTTGTTTTCTTCCAATCTGCCATAACATCATCAAATTTCATATTTAAATTAAATTCTGTTTTATTGTAGCGCTCCTTGTAATATTTATTTTCTATATATGAAGTACAGGATTTACTAACCACCCTATCTTCCTCATCATCATCCTCATTATAAGCATACAAATCCAAAACAATTCTTGATTCTTCTTCTTTAAGTCTCATCATACAATCAAAATATTTTTCTCCAAATTTACCCATATCTTCTAATCTCATAGAAACATTTGATATTTTATAATCAAACTCTCTTATGAGTTCCTTGTGCTTTTCTAATGCATTTTCAAGATCAACTTTGTTTTTTGCTGAAAAATAATCTCCATCACCGTTTTTTGCAATAGCCATTAATTGATTTTTATCTTCACCTTCAACATCAAAGCCTATAACATTTGTACGAATATGTAAATCAGAATTTTTTAACTTTTTAATTTCCTCTATTGGATTTCCATCACAAGTTTCTTTTCCGTCACTTATTAATAATATAGAATTATTATTTTCTTTACCCTTATACGACGCAAGTATTTCTTGAGCCTTTTTAAATGAATTCGCAATAGGTGTCCAACCAGTAGGTTTTAAATCACTAATTTTATTTCTTATAATATTTGTATCACCAACCTTACCCATATAATAAATTTCTTCTACACCATTACACGATTCGTCCTTGTCATTTTTTGAATTACTTCCTTTGTGACCATACACAACTATAGATAAATTTATATCTTTATCCATGCTAACTTTATTAACAAAACTATTCAAAGCTTCTTTTGCTATGTCTATTTTCTTTCTACCATTCACCATACCAGCCATACTTCCAGAAGCATCAAAAATCAAAACTGTATTATTTTTCTTTTTAATAACCTCTTTATTTTTAAAACTATCCTCCCTTGTACTAAAATTACAATCCGATAAATCAGATTTATCCTTAGCTAAAACACTTTCATATTCCGCTTGACACTCAACATCTTTATCGACTTTTACTTCCCCAACTTCTATTTTATTACTTTCTTGCTTTTTTGTTTGTTTAACTTCTGTTTTGTTTGTTCCACAACCATTTAATATGAGAAAAAACAGAAATACGCTAGTTATGGTTATAATCTTATTCTTTAGTTTCATTTTTATAATTTATTTTATTAAAGCATTTCTATTGTACTTATTAATTCATAAAATCCTCAGAATCTACATCAGATAAATTATTCCCATCTTGAGTTTTTGTAGTAGGAGTTTGTTTTAAATCTTGATTTCCATCTTTGTATTCTTTTGTAGCTGGTGTTTCTTGCATGGTATATTTTTCATTAGAATACGTTGTAGTAGTTGGAGTTTTATCAAAACTTCCGTAAACTCCTCTATATTTGAGCACCGTACCACTTTTTTTCCATTCCCCTCTTGAATTTTTAAATCTTTTTGTAGTAGGTGTAATTTTCCATTCTTCGCCATCACTACCTTCAAATGATTTTGAAGTAGGTGTTTCTTTCCAATGGCCATTTTCATTTTCGTATTCTCTCGTAGTTGGAGTCTTACTTCCCTTACCAAACTTTGAAGCCTCTCTTCCGAAGACAGTTGTCATAGATAAGGCAAGGTAAAAAAAGGACATGAACAAAACAAAAAAGATTATGAACTTATTTTTTAAATAAAACTTATCATCTTTCAACTTTGATACCATAATAATTAACTTAATTCTAATATGTTTACATTATAACATATAAATAAAAAAATTGACTAAATGCTAATTTCATCGTAACATATAGAGAGTTAAACGTAGTTGAAATTTAATTAAAATTATCATGTCATTTCAAAAAGATATTCTTAAAAAACTCACAAAACATGCTAGAAATAGTTTTGTACGCGCTAAAGAAATTGCGATTAAATCTGGAAAAAAAGAGATTCTACCAGAACATTTATTTTTAGCTATACTAGAAGAAACTGGTAGCGTTGGTGCAACCATATTATCAAATATTGGAGTAAAAAAAACTTATTGTGAAAAAATTTTATTCGACAAAGAAGTTGTAAAAAATAAAAAAATAAAGAAAGATGACTTATTTCCCGTAAGTGATCATCTTTCATTTATAATTACAAACGCTTTTTCTTCTGCTGCTGATTTTAGATATCCATACGTTGGCACAGAACACTTAATCCATGCATTAATAGAAGATCCTTCGCAAGTAATAGCAAAAATTTTAAAACATGCAAAACCAAAGAAACCAAACAAAAATGCTAAAGACAACCAACCTTCTCAATCTATGCCAAATGCTCTAGCTCATATCGACAATATGCTTGGAATTGATGATGAAGATTCCAAAGAATCCGCTATATCTCAATTTACCACTAACTCTGCAGAAGATGGTCTAAAAAATCCCTTTATAGGCAATAAAGATACTATCTCTAGAATAATCACAATTCTTGGGCGCAAATCCAAAAATAATCCGATAATCGTAGGTGAGCCTGGCGTAGGAAAGACGGCTTTAGTTGAGCATTTAGCACATATTTGTCAGTCTACAGAAGCACCAAGTCATTTACATGGCAAAAATATATTAACTCTAGATTTAACACTACTTATAGCTGGTACAAGCTTTCGTGGTGAATTTGAACAAAGATTAAAGGATATAATTTCAGAAACAGAATCCAGGGATGATGTTATACTTTTTATTGACGAACTTCATACCATAATGGGCGCAGGAAACACGGGCGGAACTTTAGATGCTGCAAATATTCTAAAACCAGCTTTAGCTCGTGGCAAATTGTCTATAATAGGTGCTACCACATTTGATGAATACAAAAAACATATAGAAAAAGACGCCGCACTTACTCGCAGATTTCAAAAAATAATAATGAATGAACCAAGTGTTTCTGAAACAAAAAAGATTATACGAGACTCAAAAAGAGTCTATGAATCTCATCACAATGTTTCTTTTTCAAAAGAAGCTATTGATACAACAGTTGAATTAAGTGATAGATTTATTCCAGAGCAAAGAATGCCAGATAAAGCTTTTGATGTTTTAGATGAAACAGCTTCTAGATTGACTAGTGCTACTAAAGCAACTCCAGAACAAATAGAGGTTCATAATTTAGAAAATTTATTAAACGATTTATTAGAACAAAAAAACGAACTCATTTCAACAAAAAATTTTGATGAAGCTATACTTATCCAAAAACAAGAAAATCTTACTGTGCGAAAGCTGAAAAAACTTCAGAAGAAAATATCAGATTCAAATAAAGAAAGACTTATCGTAACACCAAAAGATATAGCTAAAACCGTATCTAATATAACCAGCATACCTTATGATACTATAATTTCTACGCCAAGTTCTAGGATAACGAAATCATTGTCTACACTTAAACGTCATATAATAGGTCAAGATGAAGTA
Source organism: Candidatus Moraniibacteriota bacterium (assembly GCA_027039165.1). Lineage (GTDB taxonomy): Bacteria > Patescibacteriota > Minisyncoccia > Moranbacterales > JALWEZ01. Next base: position 508 of record JALWEZ010000140.1, on the reverse strand, counting down.
TTGTCTACTGTAACAAATACACTTCTAAGAAATGCACTTGGGATAGCAAACAACTCACGTCCTCAAGGCTCTTTCTTGTTTTTAGGTTCTACAGGAGTTGGAAAAACTCTTACAGCACAAATCTTAGCAAGAGAAGTTTTTGGAAATGATAATTCACTAATACGCATTGACATGAGTGAATTAATGGAAAGGCATACCACTTCCAAATTACTAGGAGCGCCCGCAGGATATGTGGGTTACGGAGAAGGTGGCACATTAACAGAGAAAGTTCGAAAAAAACCATATAGTATAATACTCTTTGATGAGATAGAAAAAGCACATCCTGATATTTTTAATTTATTACTTCAAATCTTGGAAGATGGTCAAATCACAGACAGTGAAGGTAGAACAATAAACTTCAAAAATTGCATAATAATTATGACAAGTAACGCTGGAACTTCTTCTATAGATAGATTAGGTTTTGATAATTTAAATAATCCTCAAGAAAAGTTAAAATCAACTATAAAAG
>JALWEZ010000139.1 GCA_027039165.1 Candidatus Moraniibacteriota bacterium | reverse complement strand
TTGATTTTTTGCAAAAATATTATCCAATTCTATATTTAAAGCTTCTTTAACTTTTTCTCCAAAAAAATCTTTACTTAAACGTTCATCGTTTCGAACTTTTTCTTTTGTGATACCTTCTTCTAATTCTGAAAATTCTTTTACATTTTCATCTTTAATCCACTGTTTTATTTCTTTTTCTGTTAATTTAGAGCCATATTTTTTTTGGATTTTATTTCTTATGTACTCATCTTTCAAAAAATTATACTTCTTTTTTAATTCTTCAAATTCAGCTCCTGCAACACCTAAATCTTCCGATGTAGCATCTGGTAATATTTCCTTTAGGTCATTAAGGGAATTATCAATCATGACGTCTTCAATTATAAATTCATCTCTAACTTTATTCAATTCTTCTTCTAATTTAAGTAATTCATAATCTACTCCTTCGTCTAAATTTTTATTACCAATAGAATTTGACATATTTTTGTTTTTTAAAAGCGTTAATTAAAATAATATCTGTTCATATAATATATATATTATATCATAAATATTTAAAATGTTTTATTTAATTTTACCATCTTTTAAATGGACTATTCTATCTAAATATTTTTCATCATCTTCTTCATGAGTAACCATTATTATAGTTTGACCATGCTTATCGACTAACTCACGCATAAGCTCCATAACAACAAAAGCAGACTCACTATCTAGGTTTGCAGTAGGCTCATCTGCAAATAAAATTTTTGGCTTGTTTATAATAGCTCTTGCAATAGAAACTCTTTGTTGTTCTCCACCTGAAAGTTCAGAAGGCAGATTATTTTCTCTACCACCCAAACCAACTCTATTTATAATTTCAACAACATCTTTGTGATATCTTGATTTTGAAATGCCCAGTGCCATCATTGGAAGAGCTATATTTTCATATAAATTCAACTCTGGTATAAGAGCGTAATCTTGAAATATATAACCGAGAGTTTTAAGACGAAAAACCGCCTTTTGTCCTTGAGTTAGTTTTAAAACATCAACACCTGTTATTTTTATACTACCCAAAGTTGGAATGTCTAATAACGCTAATTGATGCAAAAACGTTGATTTTCCAGATCCACTTCTACCCATAAGACCTACAAATTCACCTTCTTTACAAAAAAAGTCCACCCCCCGAAGAGCTCTCACTGGACTTGGTGAGTTTATTTTATATGTTTTTACTAAATTTTTAACTTCCAATATATTTTCTTTCATCTGTTTTTAATAAATATATATTACTTCATAAGTTCCAAAATCTTTTTTCGTACTTCTCTAATTGTTGGCAAAAATGATCCTATAAATCCAGCAATGGTAAATAACACAATACTTGACTTAAGTGATTCTGGTTTTATAACTGGAACCATCCAGCCCATAGGAAAATCTATAGGATTTATAGTGAAATAAGAAATTACTCCATATTTCATAATTAAATAACCAAAAAGCATTCCTGTAAATGTATAAAACATACCTCTAATTATATAAGAAAGCATTATATACATCTGTGGAACACCTATTGCTTTCATGATTCCAATTTGTTTTCTTCTATTTATTATGTCTACAAAAATAATAATAAAAATTACAAGTCCAGCAACTATAGAACCTATTACACGCAAAATATTACCTATCATATCAAATGATTTGTTTATACTTCGTCCAAATTCTAATTTTTCATGCCAATCAGCCATCTCGTAATCAACATTTGCAACGCTTTTAAAGAAATCTATGGCTTTTTGTGAATTATTTCTATCATCTAATCTTACTATTATTTCACTAGCTTCTCCATGAGAGTCTAGTATAGAATTGAGATCTTTTTTGGTTACAAATACAGCTGAATCTACATCAAAATTTCTAGTTTTGAATATCCCAACTATCTCATATTCTCTAGAAATACCGTTTTTAAATTGTACGTCTATTTTGTCTCCAACCTTAACTCCTTCTAAATCAAAAGGAAAGGGTGAAGTTCCGTATCCTCCAGCAGCATCAGCACCAATTATAGCTTTTCCGATTTCGTCTTTTTTAAGATACCTACCCTCAAACACAGTTGAACGAATATCCAAGACGTCATTATCAATTTCTGTATCAACTCCTATAACACCACCTCCACCTCCAAACATAGCAACATCTCTTCCGTCATTATTTTTGTCATAAAAAAGTGTAGCTCCAGCTCTTATTCTACTTGTAATGCTCTTTATATGCTCATAATCTTTTATCTTATCTATAAACTCTCTTGCATTTTTGATATATTCATCTCCCTCTTTTGGTTCTATTATTACTTCTCCGTATTGATAATTAATCCTACCATTATCCATTGTCCGAGCAATACCTGCAAATATTGAATCTATAAAAAGCAAATTCAAAAACACAGAAAGTAATATAAAAATAGTAAGCGCTAGAGATCCCTTATCTCCTCTAAGAATTGTTTTATATGCCAAAAATATAGATAGTTTCATTTCTTCTCTGTTTATTGTTTATTACACCCTTCAAATAAAGTTTGATTTTCTAATAAACCTTTTTTGACTTCTATATTATTATCACCCGTTAAACCAGGTTCGAAATAAAGTTTTTGAAAACTCTCTTTGGCATTATTCATAGTTTTTTTATAGACAAAATATCCTTTTTCGTCTTTTTTTGCAAAATCTCTGAGAATAATCAAAACATCATTTTTTCTTTCATACTCTACAGTCACTTCTGCATTCATTCCTTCAAGTAAAAGCAAATTATCAGCATTTGAAACTTCTATGATAGCTTTAAAATATGTGTTTCCCTGTAGTTCAAGTGCTCCCATTTCTATTAATTTCACAACTCCCTTTTGAGGTTTATCTGTATAAGCATCAAAAACAACGCTTACTTCTTGACCCTTTTTGATTTTTGTAATATCTACCTCTGGAACAAGGGCTTCGACTTGCAAAGAACTAGTGTCTACTATTCGCAAAAGAGTTCTAGAAGCAATTTCACCTTCATTTATATTTTTTTCTACAACAATCCCATCAATTGGCGATCTTATTATAGTCTTTTTTGCTTGAGCGTAAGCTTCATTTAACCTTTCTCTAGCTTGTTGAGAAGCTTTTTTTAGACTTAATTTTTGTTTTTCACTTAAATGTCTTGATTTAAGTCTTCCTTCTTGTTCTGCTAATTCTGCTCTTTCTACTGCAAGCTTTAAGTTTCTAATTTGAGCTGAAATCGTAGCTCCATCCAAAATTACTAATTTTTGTCCTTTTTTTACAGAATCATTTACAGAAACACCCACCCATTTTACAAGAGTTGGAATTTCTGTTGAAATATCTGCGTAATTACTAGATTTAAGCTTTGCATCAATTTCTATAGTTTTTTTAACATTTCCCTTTTTTACAATGCTTGTTTTACAACTATCTGCATTATC
>JALWEZ010000138.1 GCA_027039165.1 Candidatus Moraniibacteriota bacterium | reverse complement strand
TTACCTCTTTTTTTACTATAAACCATAATAATTTATTATTTTTAGACTGATTATTAAATTTTAATATTAAATACTAATAATTTGTATTTACGATACTATCTCAGTTAATTAATATTAAATCTATAAAAATAAACAATAACCAAGACCGTAATAATAAAGTAAAAAGCTGTCTCAACAACAGCTTTTTACACTATTTACACTACTTACTCTAACTATTTTTCCTCATTCCAGTACCAGCTGGTATAAGTCTACCAATAATCACATTTTCTTTCAAACCTCTCAATTTATCTTCCTTTCCAGTAACAGCCGCATCAATAAGGACTCTAGCAGTTTCTTGAAATGAAGCAGCGGATAAGAATGATTCAGTTGAAAGAGCAACTTTTACAATTCCTAGTATTAAATCTTTTCCTTTTGCAGTAGTTCCTTTTTCTTTTCTAGCTTGTTGATTTGCTTCAATGAAAGCATCTTTCTCTACTATATCACCTGGCAAAAGATCTGTAGAACCAGAATCAGTTATTCTTATACGTGAAAACATCTTTCTAATGATAACTTCAATATGCTTATCATCAATTCCCTCACCCTGTGAAGCATAAATATCTTGGATTTCCCTTACAATATACCTATGAACTTCTTCTGGACCCATAGCTTTAGCCAACTTCTTCAAATCAATGTGACCCTCATTTAATTGAGTACCTTTTGCAATCAAATCTCCTTTTTGAACTTTTACAGAAGAACCTGCTGGCACATTGTACTCTTTTATCACGTTCTTGAGTTCCTCATCCTCAATTTTTATAGTTATAAGCTTTCCTCCTTCGTTTATAACATCAACAACTTTTCCATTTATCTCTGAGATAAGAGCTTCTCCCTTTGGAGGTCTCGCTTCAAATATCTCATCAACACGTGGTAAACCTTGCGTAATATCAGAACTAGCGACACCTCCAATATGGAAAGTACGCATAGTAAGCTGAGTACCTGGCTCACCAATCGCTTGAGCTGCAATTACTCCCACAGTTTGACCAATTGACACAAGTCCACCACGACCAAGATCTACTCCATAACACATTTGACAAGCTCCTCTTATAGTCTTACAAGTAACAAGTGACCTTATCCGTACAGATTTAACTCCTGCATCATTTATTGCAATTGACTGCTCTTTAGTAATCAAATCACCTGACTTTGCGAGAACTTCTTTTGTTTCTGGATGTAAAACATCCTCAACAAGTACTCTTCCAGAAATTCTAGTCGCGTAATCTCCTCCTATATTGTCTGTATCTTCTCTATAAAGCACTGCACCAACCTTATCTCCACAACTTCTTTGCGTAATTATCACATCTTGTGCTACATCTACTAACTTACGTGTAAGGTAACCAGCAGAAGCAGTACGAAGAGCTGTATCCGCCATACCTTTTCTAGCTCCATGAGTTGATATAAAATACTCTAGCACATTAAGTCCCTCTTTATATGAACTACGAACTGGAAGCTCAATTGTAGAACCAGTAGCACCAGCCATAAGTCCTTTCATACCTGTCATCTGCACAACAACTGATTCACTACCACGAGCCTTTGAATAAACCATAGAATACACCGGACCTTCTTTGTCCATATTTTCTCTAACTTCTACAGTCACATCATCTTTTGCTTTATTCCAAATCTCAATTGATCGATTCTTTCTTTCTTCGAGTGTAAGAAGTCCCATGTTGAATTGCTCTCTAACTTCTGTAACTTTTTCTTGAGCATCTTTCATTATATCTGCTTTTTTCTCTGGAACTTGCAAATCATCCATTCCCCAACTAATTCCACTACGAGTTACACTCTTAAATGAAAGTTTTTTAATCCTATCCACAAAATTTGCTGTTTCTTCTTCTCCAATCTCTTCAAGCATTTTCGCTACAATATCTTTCAACTCTCCCTTGACCATTTCTTTATTTACAAATCTCATTTGTTCTGGAAGAATGTCATTGAATATTACTCTACCCACAGAAGTATCTATTATTTCTCCATCAAACTTTAACTTAATTCTAGCATTTATATCTATAAGCCCAGAATCATATGCAAAAATTACTTCATTCATATCTCCAAAAATTCCGCTATTCTCCTTTGCGTCTTCCTTAATGTGAGTAATGTAATAAATTCCAAGCACCATATCAAGTGCAGGATTTATAATAGGATCCCCACTTGAAGGTTTTTTCAAGTTTTTTGTAGAAAGCATAAGCTCCGCACACTCTTGACGAGCTTCTTTCGTAAGTGGAACATGTACTGCCATCTGATCTCCATCAAAATCTGCATTAAACGCAGCACAAACCATAGGATGTAATTGTATAGCTTTACCCTCAACCAAAACTGGACGAAAAGCTTGAATTGATAATCTGTGAAGGGTTGGAGCACGGTTAAGCATTACATAGTGATTTGGTATGATTTCATCCAGTATTTCGTATGCATTTTCATCTCCATTATCCACCATTTTACCAGCAGTTCTCACATTATGAGCATATTCCCTTTCAATTAATTTACTTATGATAAATGGCTTGAATAGTTCCAGTCCCATCTTTTTTGGAATTCCTGCTTGATGTAATTTGAGATGTGGTCCAATAACAATAACACTTCGTCCTGAATAGTCAACACGTTTTCCAAGTAGATTCTGCCTAAATCTTCCTTGTTTTCCCTTCAAAGTATCTGCTAATGATCTAAGGACTCTCTTTTGTCCGCTACTAGATGATACCGCATCTTGCCCTCTTCTTGCAGAGTTGTCAAAAAGTGCATCCACTGCTTCTTGAAGCATTCTTTTTTCATTTCTTGTAATAACTTCTGGTGCATTCAGCTCAACTAGCTTTTTAAGCCTATTATTTCTATTTATTATCCTGCGATACAAGTCATTTAAATCTGAAGTAGCAAAACGCCCACCATCAAGTGCAACCATTGGTCTCAAATCTGGTGGAATAACTGGGATTACAGTTGGCAACATCCACTCTATATCCATTCCAGAGCGTTTAATACCCTTAAAGAATTTAAGTCTCTTACTAAATTTCTTTTTTTCTAGAGTTTTAGTTTTTTCAATAAGCTCTTCTAGATTTTCTATAGTTCCCTCAATGTCTATGTCTTGCAATAAATCTCTAATAGCTTCCGCTCCAATTCCAGCCTCAAAAACATGTCCAAACTTTGTAGAAAGATTAAAATACTCTACTTCAGACAAAACCTTGTATTTATAGAGATTTTTAAGTTCGTCCTTCGCATCACGATACTGAGTTTTTAACTTTTCTAAATCACTAGAATTTGAATCAATTAATTCTTTTTGCTTTGCTTTAAATTCTGCATTTAAATCTTTTTCAACTAAATCTTTTGCTCTCTTATCTACATCAGTTATTATATATGAAGAAAAATAAACAACTTTCTCCAAAGCTTGAGGTGATAAACCCAAAGCGAGTCCGATTTTACTAGGAATACCTCTCAAAAACCAAATGTGAGAAACTGGCACAACTAACTGAATATGCCCCATGCGAGTCCTACGAACTGCACTAGTTGTAACTTCTGTACCACATTTATCACAAGTAACTCCTTTGTATCTAATTCGCTTATATTTTCCACAATAACATTCCCAATCCTTTGATGGTCCAAATATTTTTTCACAAAATAAACCATCCATTTCATAACGCTGTGTACGATAATTTATTGTTTCTGGCTTTGTTACTTCACCATGTGACCATTCGATAATTGTTTCAGGACTAGCAACACTTAATTTTACACTATCGAAGTCATTAACTCTCAATGATTCCATTTCATTGTACATATGTTTTATGTCTTAATATAATGAATTATTTATTTTCCAAATCTTCACTCGACTCAATATTTCCTTCTATGTCTACAGGCTCTAAATTTTCTTCAGAATTTTCTTCATCTTCAGTATCTACTTTTTCACTTTCTTCTTCACATTTTTCATTCAAAACAGTCTCATTTTGTTTTCTGTCTTCTTCTTTTCTTAAACGACCCTCTCCTATTAATTCAACGTTCAAACACAGACCCTTCAATTCTTGCATAAGTACTCTAAAAGACGCTGGAATATTTGGACTCTTTATTTCTCCTCCTTTTATGATGGCCTCATAAGCTTTTGATCTACCCATAACATCATCTGACTTGATAGTAAGCATTTCTTGTAGAACATGTGCCGCTCCATAACCTTCAAGTGCCCATACTTCCATTTCTCCAAATCTCTGTCCACCAAACTGCGCCTTTCCACCTAGAGGTTGTTGAGTTATAAGCGAATATGGTCCAATAGAACGCATATGCAACTTATCTGTTACTAAATGATGAAGCTTGAGAATATACATTACTCCAACAGTAGATTCATTATCAAAAGGTTGTCCAGTTTTACCATCAATAAGTTTAATCTTTCCACTCTCTGGCAATCCTGCAGTTTTTAATTCTTTTTTAATATCTGTCTCAGAGATTCCATCAAGTGCTGGAGTTGCCGCTTTGTATCCTAGTTCTAATCCCGCCCAACCAAGATGAGTTTCAAGTATTTGACCGATATTCATACGAGATGCAACTCCTAATGGATTTAAAATCACATCAACTGGAGTACCGTCTGGTAAATAGGGCATGTCCTCTACAGGAGCAATTCTAGAAATTACACCTTTATTTCCATGGCGTCCAGCAAGCTTATCACCTACTGATATTTTCTTCATTTTAGCAACAGAAACCTGAATTTGCTGTGAAACACCTGTTGGTAATTTGTCCCCTTGTTCTCTAGAAAACACTTTTATATCAATTACTTTTCCTGGTTCACCGTGCTGAATACGCAAAGAAGCATCTTTTACATCTCTTGATTTTTCACCAAAAATAGCTCTAAGCAGTCTTTCTTCTGGTGTAAGATCACTTTCTCCTTTTGGTGTAATTTTACCTACCAAAATATCTCCAGTTCCTACTTCTGCACCAATTCTAACTATACCAGTCTCATCTAAACTTTTAAGTTTATCTTCACCAACATTTGGTATATCTCTAGTAACAATTTCTGGACCAAGTTTTGTATCACGAACATCTACTGTAAAATTCTCTATGTGAATTGATGTGTATTTATCTTCTTGTGCAATTCTTTCTGAAATTATAATAGCATCCTCAAAATTGTATCCTTCCCAAGGCACAAAAGCCACAAGCATATTTTGACCAAGTGCTAATTCACCATTTTGCGTACCAGCTCCGTCAGCTAATAATTGACCTTTTTTAACTTCTTCACCTTTTGAAACACGAGGAACTTGATTCATAGCTGTAAAAGCGTTTGATCTAGCAAATGTATGCAAAAGATATTCTCTCTTAAATTTCTTTTTTAATCCTTTTCTAGATTCTTCTTCTATTACTATATGACCTCCATCCACTTCAACAACAGTTCCTGCTTCACGAGCCATTACAGCTTGTCCAGAGTCAGCAGCCGCTTTGTCTTCGATTCCTGTTCCAACAATTGGAGAATCTGGTTTAATACAAGAAACAGCTTGACGTTGCATATTTGAACCCATAAGTGCACGGTTTGCATCATCATGTTCCAAAAACGGTATAAGTGAAGTAGCTATCGAAATAGCTTGCTTTGGAGAAACGTCCATAAAATCTACTTTTGTAGAAAGAATCATATCGGGATGACCATGAATTCTTGCATCAACAAATTTATCAATAAAATTCCTATTTTCATCCAAATTTATACCAGCATGAGCTGTTATTTTTCTATCTTCTTCTGTAGCACTTACATATATAATTTCATTATCAATAAATGGTACAACTGTTATTTTTTCTAATTTTTCCTTGATAATTTTTTCTGCATCCACATCTGTAATAACCTTTCCTTTTTTGACACCTGCCAAATCATCTTGAAGAATTCTACCAACCAAGCTTTCTTTTTTATTTTCTACTTCCTTTTTTACTACAAAATAAGGAGTTTCCAAAAATCCAAACTCATTAACAATAGCATAACTAGCTAAGTGACCAACAAGTCCAATATTCGGACCCTCTGGAGTCTCCACTGGACAAATTCTACCGTAATGAGAGTGATGCACGTCACGGACTTCAAATCCTGCCCTTTCTCTAGTCAAACCACCTGGCCCAAGCGCACTAAGTCTCCTTTTGTGCTCTAACTCTGCAAGTGGATTAATTTGATCCATGAATTGAGATAATTGAGAACTAGTAAAAAATTCTTTTATCGAAGCTGCGACTGGTCTTGAATTTATAATTTGACCAGGCACAACACTTTCTAAGTCACAAGTACTCATTCTATCTTTTATATTTCTACCCATTCTAGCAAAACCTACCCTCATCTTGTTTTGAATAAGCTCCCCAACACCTCTAATTCTACGATTTCCTAGATGATCTATGTCATCAGCCATAGCTTCTGGATCATCACTCATTCTAATAAGTTCTTTTATTATTAGAATAAAATCATCCATATTTAAAATTCGATTCTCTGGTAAATCTGGTCTATTAACTTCTAATCGTTGATTTAATCTATATCTTCCAACTGCACCAAAATCATATCTATCAAAATTAAAAAACATAAGATCAATCATTCCTTTAGCATTGTCTTCTGTAGCTAAATCCCCTGGCCTTACTCTTTTGTAAATTTCAATATATGCCTCTCCTCTTGTTTTTGTTATATCTTTATTTAGAGTGTTTTGTATATAATCTACTTCTCCAATCTTTGTTTCAGAAAAAATATTCTTTATATCCTCATCTCTTTCATATCCAAAAGCACGTAATAATGTTGTTACAGGAATTTTTCTTTTTCTATCAATTTTTACTGTTATAATACCATCTCTATCAACATCCAATTCAAGCCAAGCTCCTCTATTTGGTATAATTTTTGCACCAAAAAGTTTCTTTCCTTTTTGATAATTCATTGAAAAAAACACACCTGGACTTCTAACTAGTTGTGATACTATAACACGTTCTATTCCATTTATCACAAACGTACCTCTGTCCGTAATAAGAGGAAAGTCGCCTAAATAAATTTCTTGTTCTCTTACTTCTCCAGTTTTCTTTACAGTAAGCCTAGCTATAGCTCTAAGAGGAGCTTCGTAAGAAAGGTTTTTGTTTTTTGATGTTTGTTCATTGTATTTTGGTTCATCCAAAAAGTATTCAGAAATTGTTAATTTCAAATCCTTTCCTGTGAAATCTGATATAGGATTAAATTCATCTAATAATTCTTGAAATCCACTTTCTAAAAACCAATTATATGAATTTATCTGAGCTTCAACTAAATTTGGTAGTGAAACTGCAAGCTGTTTTTTGAAAAATTTTCGTTTTGCTAACGAAGATGTTGGAGAAAAAGTTTCTCGCACCTTTAAAGTTCTCGTTTTTTTAGACATAAAAAGACGTCCCACAAAAATACCCAGCTAATTTTACAAAAATCTAGCGTGGATTATTTCCAATGGAATTATATGGATTATTTATCAAATTGTTCGAAAAATATATGAAATACACGTTTTATTGACATATCAGTTCCTGCTACCTTCAGGCAAAGAAAGTCTTTAAAAAAATAATTATTTTTCAATACTATTTACTATATAGCATTTTTAATAATTTGTCAATAGTTAGTCTTGTCCTATAATACATAATGTGATTTTTGCAAATATTAAAAATAACTAAAATCTTTATTATTAAATATTACTAGACTTCTCATCTACCCACATACCTTTTTCTTTTATTAAACTTATAAGTTCTTCTATAGCGTCTTTTTCAGGAACTCCTCTTTTTATAAGTTCTTTTTTGTAATACAAACTTATTTTACCAGGAGCTCCCCCAACATATCCAAAATCTGCATCTGCCATTTCACCAAGTCCATTTACAATACAACCCATAACAGCAATCCGCACTCCTTTTAGATGACCCATTTTTTCTTTTATTTCATTTGTGACTTCTTCTATGTTGTATAAAGTTCGTCCACAAGAAGGACATGATATAAATTCAGTTTTTGTAATTCTCCTGCGAGTTGCTTGCAATATCGAATAACAAACAGGAATTTCTTTTTCTGGTTCTTCTGTAAGAGATACTCTAATTGTGTCTCCTATACCATCCAAAAGAAGAGTGCCTATTCCTATGGTGGATTTAGCTCGTCCATCTTCTTTATTCCCTGCTTCTGTAACACCTAAATGAATAGGATAATCCATATTTTCTTCTTTCATTTTTTCTACCAATAGTCTATTTGCATTTATCATCATTATAGGATCAGAAGATTTAAGTGCAACAATAATCTCATGAAAGTCATTTTTTGCAAATATTCTTAAATACTCCATCGCACTTTCAACCATTCCTTCAGCTGTATCTCCGTATTTACTCAAAATTCTATCTGACAAAGAACCATGATTTGCACCTATTCTTATCGGTTTTTTTGCTTCTTTTAGCGCTTTAATGAATTTAGTAAGACCTTCTTCTATTCTTTTTAATTCATCTTCATATTCATCGTCGCTTATATTAGCATCTTCTTGAATTTTTTTATCTAGTAAATTACCTGGATTTATTCTTATTTTATCTGCCCACTTAAGCGCTTCATACGCTGCTTCTGGTAAAAAATGAATATCAGCTATAAGAGGCACGTCACAATTATACTTTTCAATTAAAATGTTTTTAATTTCACCAATAGCTTTAGCGTGTTTTGGCGTTGGTGCTGTAATTCTTACAAGCTCTGAGCCTTCTCTAACGCACCTAAGAACCTGATCAACGGTTGCCTGTATATCAAGAGTGTCTGTATTTGTCATCGTCTGAACTCTTATTGGTTCATCTGCCCCTATTCCTACATTTCCAACCATCACAACACGTGTTTGTCTTCTTTTAGATTGTGCCTCCTTAAACATAAATTAATAGTTATTTATTAGATTTGTTTTTATTATATCATACTTTTTTTTATTTTCTCCAAATTCATTGCTATTGTATAGTAAGTTATGATATTATATATATAGTTAGATATTTACAACATAATGTCATCAAAAGTTTTTACAAAATACCATGCTTATCATCGCTAGTGCTCTATATTTTTTATTTGTTATTTTTGTCATATTATCGTCAGCAATTGTTGTATGGCACCTTTTTAAGTATTCAATGGACAAAAAACTCGCAAAAATAACAATTGTAGTATTTCTTATAATCACATTTATTTTACTTACTACAAGTCTATTTATTTTTTTTGATGTTGCTAAATCTTTCAAAAAAAATCCTAATCAAATTGAGTATTATAATCAAGATACTAACCCCTATAGTTTATGAAACAATTTAAACATTTTACAGCAAATTCCAATGAAAAGATATATATGATTGTTCATAGACATTGGTTTAACATTTTTAGACAATATATACCTATAATATTATTATTAACTTTTACTACTATAGTAATAATTATACTACTTGTATTGACAACTAACGAAGAATCCGCTATTAATAATAGTAGCTTTAATAATTCAATTTTGTATCTAATAGGTATTGCGGTTTATCTGATAGCTTGGATTTATGGATTTTTTATTTGGGTTGACTATCATCTAGATATTTGGATAGTAACCAGTTCCAGAATTGTAAATATAGAGCAAAAAGGTTTTTTTTCTAGAACTGTTAGTGAATTAGACTATTCTCATATTCAAGACGTAACCAGCGACATAGAAGGGATTTTGCACACAGCTCTAAATTATGGTGATGTAAACATTCAAACAGCTGGAACTCATGGTCATTTCATTTTTAGAAATATTCCAAAACCTGAAAAAATGAAAACTTTAGTTATGCATTTACATAGACAAGCTTTAACTAAAAAAACACACCCAACATACACACAAAAAGAAAAAGAAATACAAAAAAACGACTAATTTGTTTTTGTAATAAAATCTACTATGCATTACTTGTTTATTTTTGTTTTTCTTTTTTTATTTTTCCCAAATTCTTTTATTCTAGCTGAAGAAAATAATGAGCAATTAGCAGAAAAATTAATTACAATTAGGATAAATGAAGTTTTAGCAAATCCAAAAGGAAAAGATACAGGGAATGAGTTTGTCGAAATTTACAATTATGGTAAAAAGGATATAAATTTAGAAAACTGGAAAGTATGCAATTCAAAAAATAAATGTAAAAGTTTTAAAAAAGATAGTGTGATTAAGAAAAATTCGTTTGCATTGCTTTTTGGACTTAGTCTTAAAAATAGTGGCACAGAGATTTTTTTGAAGCACGATGATAAAAAAATTGATTCATTCAAATATACAAAAAGTTCTGAGGGAATTAGCTGGAATTATGATTCTAAGAAATGGTATGAAGCTAAACCTTCACCAAATAAAACAAATAATACAAATCCCGCTGATATAAATTATTCAAAAATTCTGTTAAATGAAATATATCCTCGTCCAAGTGATAAAAAAGTTCAAGATGAGTTTATAGAAATTTATAATCCAACAGACAAAGATATTTCTCTTGAAAATTGGATTTTGAAAGATGGTTCAAAAACTGGAAAATACGTTTTTCAAAAAAATGATAAAATTAAAGCCAAGAGTTATTTTGTTATTAAGAAAAAAGAATATAAGTTTGCTTTAAACGACAAAGGAGATGAATTTGTAAGATTATTTTCTCCAAATGATAAGTTATCAGATGAAATTTCATACAAAAACGCCAAAAAAGGAGCTTCTTTTGCTAAATTTGGCGATAAATGGAAATGGACTACTATACTTACTCCTAAGTCCAAAAATGAGCTTCCACCGGACAAGCCTAAAAACTATCCTAAACTACTTTTAAGTGAAATTTATCCTTATCCAGGTGACAAAAAAGTTCAAGATGAGTTTATAGAAATTTATAATCCAACAGACAAAGATATTTCTCTTGAAAATTGGATTTTGAAAGATGGTTCAAAAACTGGAAAA
>JALWEZ010000137.1 GCA_027039165.1 Candidatus Moraniibacteriota bacterium | reverse complement strand
CTATTTGAATAGTTCTACTAAATATATTAGAAGATAAGAAATTACAAAGCTAACAGCTATTCCACCCAAAACTTCATTTTTGTAATGTCCTACACGTTCTTTTAGATGAGGGAATGTTTTTTTGTCTACTTCTTCCAAATCATCTAGCTGAGAAAGTAATCTGTTAAGCACTCTACCTTGAATTCCTATGTTTACTCTTATGCGAAGTGCATCATAGATTGTAAGCAAAGCAAACGCAAAAGCTAGAGCAAAGTCGGGGCTACTAGTTTTTTCATAGTATCCTATGCAAATTAAAAGAGAAGTAACAAAAGCACTGTGAGCACTAGGAAAATGGCCTGGAGTAAGCATGTATTCAAAATTAAAGCCATGTCTCAAAACATACCTTCCAAACTTCATAAGTTGAGCAACGCTCATGACTAAAAGAGGTATCCAAATTAATTTGTAATCATAAATAAAATCCATAGTGTATACATTATACCACATTTCTTGTAAGTTTGTGTAAATAGTATATAATATAAATTAGAAAATAAAAAATAATTAGATAAATAAATTAAATATGTTTGGATTTCTTATGATAAGTGTAATTTTTATTATTGCTGTAATACTCGCTGGAGTTTCAATTTACAATGGTCTTATTAAATTACGCACAAATGCCGAAGAAGGCTGGAGTGGAATCGATGTGCAACTTAAACGTCGTTATGATTTAATTCCAAATTTAGTAGAAACTGTAAAAGGATATGCAGGTCATGAAAGTGACACTTTGAAAGCTGTTATGGAAGCTAGAGCAAAAGCTACATCTATAAAGATTGATGCAAGTAGTGTAACAGCAGAACAAATGGCTGCGTTTTCTCAAGCTCAATCAGGTCTCTCAGGTGCACTTGGTAAATTATTAGCTGTTTCTGAAAATTATCCAGACTTAAAAGCTAATCAAAACTTTTTACAATTACAAGATGAACTAGCTAATACAGAATCTGCAATTCAATCAGCTAGAAGGTATTATAATGGCACAGTTAGAGATTATAATATAAAAGTAGATACTGTTCCAAGTAATATAATAGCTAATATTTTTAAATTTACGAAGAAAGAATTTTTTGAAATTGCAGAAACTGAAAAGGAGGCACCTAAGGTTAGTTTTTAGTTTATTATATTAAAATTACTTATAATTAATGTCGATAGTTATAAAAACACAAAAAGATATAGAAAAGATGAGGATAGCTGGGAGACTTGCATCCGAGGTTTTAGAAATGATTAAGAATTATGTAAAACCTGGGATCACTACAAATGAACTAGATAAAATATGTCATGATTTTATAGTTAATAAACAAAAAGCAATTCCAGCTCCACTTAATTATCACGGATTTCCAAAATCAATCTGTACTTCCGTTAATGAAGTAGTTTGTCATGGTATTCCAAATAATAAAGTTTTAGAAAATGGGGATATTTTGAATATTGATGTAACTGTAAAAAAAGATGGGTATCATGGAGATACTAGTAAAATGTTTCTTATAGGAAACGTAAGTAATGAGGCTCGTAAAATTTGTGATACAGCACAAGAAGCTATGAGGGAGGGTATTAAAATTTTGAAAGAAGGTATAAGACTTGGTGATGTAGGTTTTACTATACAAAAATATACTGAAGCAAATGGATATTCTGTTGTTAGAGAATATTGTGGGCACGGCATTGGAAAAGAATTTCATGAACCACCTCTTGTACTTCATTATGGAAAGAAAAATACCATGGAAACTCTAAAAAGTGGGATGATTTTGACAATAGAACCTATGATAAATGTAGGAAAAAAAGAAACTAAAACACTTAGTGACGGTTGGACGGTTATTACAAAAGATAGCTCACTAAGTGCTCAATGGGAGCACACTATTCTTATAACTAAAAATGGTTATGAAATTCTTACTCTAAGAGAAGAAGAAGTTGGTTGGGATAAGTAATTTAATTTATTAAATTATGCAAGAAGAAAATAAATCTTTATATACTCACAAAACGAGTAATATTTCAAAAACTTGGTTTTTACTCATAACCCTTGGAGGAGTGATTTTGGGTGTAGGATACATTATGTCTGTATATCTTGATTCACCGGGAGTTATGTTTATAGCTTCTATAATATCCATTGTTTCAAGTGTCGGAACTTATTGGTTTTCTGATGCTATAGCACTAAAAACTTCTGGAGCAAAAATAATAAGTCGTGCAGACAATAAAGAGCTTTATGATATAGTTGACAATATTGCAATTTCTGCTGGTTTACCTACTCCAAAAATTGGAATAATTGAGGACTCTGCACTCAATGCTTTTGCAACTGGTAGAGATCCAAGTAAAGGAGTAGTTGTTTTTACTAGAGGTATTTTGGAAGCTTTAGATAGAGAAGAATTAGAGGGAGTTGCAGCTCATGAAATGTCTCATATTTTAAACAGAGATGTTTTGATAGGGACAGTAGCTGTTGTTTTTGCAAGTATTGTCTCAATGAGTGCAAGATTTATATCCTTTGGTAGGTCATCCAGCGAAAGACGTGGAGGCATTACAGTAATAATTGGGATTTTACTTATGATTGTAGCTCCACTTGTTGCTACATTTTTGCGCATGGCAATTTCTAGAAAGAGAGAATTTTTGGCAGATGCAACAGGTGCTTATTTGACAAGAAATCCAGAGGGACTTGCTAGTGCACTAGAAAAAATAGCTGGAAATCCAAAACCGCTTGACAGAGCTAATAAAGCAACAGCTCATCTTTTTATATCCAATCCATTTGGTGTTAATAAGATAGGTGAGTTATTTTCAACACATCCTCCTATAGAAGAAAGAATTAAAAGATTAAGGGGAGCTGATAGATATGGTGAAATTTAATTATGAAATGGAAAGAGCCTGTTAATTCTGAGTTTTATAAGTGGACAACTCATGCAAAGGAGAAAATGAGAGAATATGGTTTAAGTGCAACTCGCATTAAACTAGTTGTTAAAAATCCAATGCGTGTTGAGGAAAATTTTATAGAAAATGTAATACTTGTTATGCAACCACAATCTTTGAGAAGAGATAAAAAAACAGGGAAAAAAGTGTGGAGTAGTGAAATTTGGGTTATGTTTAAAATTTTGGATTTAGAAAAAAAGGTGGAAAACATAAAAATTCCAGAGAAATTTAAAAATTTATTTGAAGAGAAGAAAACTACTCTAATAATAAGTGCATGGAAATATCCTGGAGTCAGTGAAATAAATGATAATTTGCCAATAGAAATGGAGAAAGAGATATATGAAAGCATTAATGAAAATAAGATTGATTAAGTAGAAGAAATGAAGAAAGTAATTTTAATAGCAGTAGTTTTGATTTTTATCTTTCCGTTTAGCTTAAAGGCGGTAAAGTTAGATATTAGTATTTTTAGCAACTTTCCGAAAAACGAAGTAGTTTTTACTTCTTTATCAGGTAAATATACTGTGATTTTTT
>JALWEZ010000136.1 GCA_027039165.1 Candidatus Moraniibacteriota bacterium | reverse complement strand
TCTCCATAGTACACATGATTAATTTATTAACCTTATATACTAACAGGTATGACATTTCTATTGAACACCTACTATGACATTATCATTGATAACTAACATGAGTAGCCTTGTCTAATTCACAGTGCATCTAAATTTTTTTTGGCAAGCACGATTTTATGATCGTATTATTCGCAATGAAAAAGAATTTGAAAAAATTTCTGAGTATATAAAATATAATCCACAAGAATGGGAGAGTGATTGTTATTTTGATAATTCTGATTTGAAAGAACAAAAACGTTAATTATTTGCATTTTGGGGTAATAAGTGTATAATAGGTGTATGAAGATAGAAAATGCAATCATTTCAACTAATCTATTCCCGCGTCTTATCTGAGGTGGTTTTTGGCATTTTACTTGTATTTCCACCTGACTTATAGAGTCGGGTTTTTGTTTGAATTTCATACATTGTCATACTAGATAGATTTAAAGTTTGTGAGATGATATTATAATTAAGTTAATAAAATAAACAAAAGCTATGGTTTATTCAGAGAATGAGTTAGTGTTTTGCGTTAATTGCAAAAAAGAAATAGAGAATATAAAAAAACAAGGAGTGATGACCAAAGAAGAATTGTTACTTGTAAAGCATCCTCAAAAAGTATTTCAAGTTAATTATCCTATCAAAAAAGATGATGGAACAATTGAGATAATTACAGCTTATAGGGTGCAGTATAATTTAAATCTGGGACCTGGAAAAGGTGGAATTAGATTTCATCAAGATGTTGATTTGGATGAGGTGTCTGAGCTTGCTTTTGGTATGATGCTAAAAACTTCAGTGACTGATTTGCCTTTTGGTGGAGCAAAAGGAGGAGTTCGCATAAATCCAAAAAACTATTCAAAAAGTGAATTAGAAAAAATTTCTAGAGGATATGTAAGAGAATTATTTAACGCAGTGGGACCAACAAAAGACGTGCCAGCGCCAGATGTAAACACAAATCCACAAATTATGAGTTGGATGCTTGATGAATACGAAAAAATCGCAGGAGAAAAATCACCAGCTTTTATAACAGGAAAACCAATTAGTGACGGAGGATCTGAGGGGAGAGATAAATCAACTGCAATGGGTGGATTTTATATTCTTGGAGAAGAATATGCAGATGTAGAAGATAAAAGCAGTATTTGTGTAGCAATTCAAGGATTTGGTAATGCTGGTTC
This sequence comes from Candidatus Moraniibacteriota bacterium, assembly GCA_027039165.1. Taxonomy (GTDB): domain Bacteria; phylum Patescibacteriota; class Minisyncoccia; order Moranbacterales; genus JALWEZ01. The sequence goes on along the minus strand of JALWEZ010000136.1, from coordinate 9,835 downwards.
TGTAATGGCAGAGCTTCTTTATAACGATGGTTATAAGGTAGTGGCTATTTCTGATTCTTCTTGCGCGCTTTATGATAAAAATGGTTTAAATATTCCAAAAATACTTGAGAAAACCTATAAAGATGGTTCTAAAATAGCAAGACTTGATTCTTTGGATTTAGAAAAAATTACAAATGAAGAGCTGTTAGAACTAGATGTTGATTTGCTTGTGCCGGCAGCACTGGGCGGAGTTATAAATTCTCAAAATGCAGATAACATAAAAGCCCCCATAGTACTTGAACTTGCTAATGGTCCAGTGCTTCCAGATGCGGAGCAGATTCTTGAAGCAAAAGGCACAAGAATTATACCCGGACTTATAGCAAATTCAGGAGGAGTTATAGTGTCTTACTTTGAATGGGATCAGAATTTAAAAGGAGAGCATTGGACACTAGAGGAAGTAAACACAAAATTAAAAGATAGAATAATTGGTGCTTTTTCTAAGATAAAAGATTTAGCGCAAAAGGAAAATTTATCACTTAGAAAAGCTGCAAATAAAATTGCTATAAAAAGAGTGATAGATAAAGCTGATATAAACTAATAAACTTTTGATTTTTTGAAACCTACTCCACCTGAGAATGAGCGGAGTAGGTTTTTATTTAATTTAACTATAAAAATATGAATAAAGATAAGAAAAATGAGGTATTGAAAGTACTTGCAAGACTTTTGAGAGAAAATGAAGATAAAATATTAAAAGCAAATAAAAAAGATATTTTGCATTGCAAAAAAATAGATGAATCTCTTCTAGATAGACTAAAAATTGATGAGGTTAAAATAGAATCAATGGCAACATCTGTAGAGAAAACTATAAACTTTGAAGATCCAGAGGGGAAAGTTTTGTTTGAGTTTGATTACGAAAATGGAATGAGGATACAAAACAAGACAGTGTCTTTTGGAAATATTTTAATTATTTATGAATCAAGACCAGATGTAACGATTGAGGCTTCTATCCTAGCTTTTAAAGCAGGAAATAAGGTATTTCTAAAAGGAGGAAAAGAGGCTAGTAATTCTAATAAATTTCTAGTTTCTCTGTGGCAAAGGGCTTTAGAAGAAGTAGGACTGGATAAAAATAGAGTTGAGTATCTTGATTTAAGCAGAACAAAAACTCAAGAAATTATAAAAAACAATACTCTAAATTTAGATTTAATTATACCAAGAGGCGGTGAGGGTCTTATAAAATTTGTGAAAGAAAATGCAAAAGTACCAGTTATAGTAAGTGGTAGAGGAAATAATTTTGCTTTTGTGGATAAAGAAGTAAATTTTTCTCAAGCTGTAGAAATTATACTAAATGGAAAATCAAGGATAAGTGTGTGTAATGCTCTAGACAAAGTTTTAGTAGACAAGAATCTAAAAGATTTAGAAAAAAACACCAAAAAATTAGTAAGTAGTTTAGTAGAAAATAATATAGAAGTTTTTGGAGATAAAGAAATTTCTCAAATAGATACTAGAGTTTTTTGGGTAGAAAATGAAGAGGAAATTCTTGCACAAGAGTTTCTTTCAAATAAAATTTATATAAAAGTAGTGAAAGATTTGGGTAGCGCAATTGAAATAATTAACACTTATTCAGGGGGACATTCTGCAGTTATAATCTCAAAAAACAAAGAAAATGCAAGTGTTTTTCAAGACAGAGTGGATTGTGCTGCAGTTTACCACAACGCATCAACTAGATTTACAGATGGAGGAGAATTTGGTTTTGGAGCAGAAATTGCGATAAGTACGCAAAAACTTCATTTTAGAGGTCCTATAGGACTTGAGCAGTTAGTTACCAATAAATGGTATATTTCAGGAAACGGGCAAATAAGATAATAATTAAAGATTATGAAGAAAAAAATAGTATTAAAGATAGGAACGTCTACTCTAACAATGGGAACAGATAGAATTTCCTATGGAAAAATTGAAGATATTGCAAGGCAAATTAAAGATGTGCAGAAGGATTATGATGTAGTAATTGTATCATCTGGGGCTATAGCTACAGCTCGGCAGTTTGTAAATATTGAAGGGTATGATAATAAAGTTGATTCAAAGCAAGCTATGTCTGCAATTGGTCAACCTAAATTATTTGGAATTTTTGAAGAAATTTTTGAGAGTTTTGGGCTCAGAGTTGCTCAGTGTCTTATGACAAACAAAGAATTTTTGGACGCTTCAGCAAGGATTAATTCTAAAAACACACTAAACAAATTATTGGAGTTTAATTATATTCCAATTGTGAATGAAAATGATACAATAGCAATAGAAGAAATAATGCTTGGAGATAATGATAAATTATCGGCTCTTGTTGCTTGTGTAATTGATGCGGATAGATTGGTAATTGCTTCGGATATTGATGGTCTTTTTGACAGTAATCCAAAGATAAATAAAAATGCAAAACTAATTGAGCAAATTGAAGATTTGGATAATTTAGATAAATTTGTAGAAGAAGTCGACTCAAAACTTGGAACTGGAGGCATGACTTCAAAAATTGAGGCAATGGAAATTTGTAAACAAGAGGGGATTGAAGTTTGGATTTTGAATGGATTGAGGGAAAATTTTTTGCTTAATGCATTAAACGGAAAAAGTAAATTTACTAAATTTAAAGCATAATTATGAAACATGGATTTATAGGCTTTGGTAGCATGGCACAAGCTATTCACAAAGGACTCAAAAAAAACATCAAAAATTCTTTTTGTTACATTTCAAAAAGTAATAAACATAAGCAAATTAAAAGTGCTAATTCATTAAAAGAGTTAGTAGAAAAAAGCGAGGTTTTGTGGATTTGTACTAAACCAAGTGTTGTTGAGCAAATTATTTTAGAGCTTAAAGAATTAGATTTAGAAAATAAATTAATAATTTCTGTGGTTGCTGGTGTAAAGATTGGTTTTTTTGAGGAATTTTTGGGAAAAAAAGTAAAAATTGTGCGCATTATGCCAAATTTAGCTGTTAGTTATGGTGAGTCAGTAATTGCTTTTTGCGCTAATGCGCGCGGGGATAGAAAAATTAATTACATAAAAAAAGAGTTAGAAAATATGGGAATAGTCGCTTGTATAGATGAGGATAAATTTGATATTTTTACCGCAGTTTATGGAAGTGGTCCAGCATTTATTTTGGAAGTAATAAAGGTTTTTAAATCAAAGTCTAGTGAATTGGATTTAGATGAACAAAAAATTAACCAAATGATTGTGGGACTTTTAAAAGGAACTACTAGTTATTTAGAGAATAATTTAGAATCTAGTTCAATTGAAAAGCTTGTAGCAAAAATCACAAGTAAGGGTGGCACTACTGAGGCTGGTCTTGTAAGATTTAAACAAAATAAAATAGATAAACTCTTTGAGGAGGTTTTGGATGATGCAAAGTTTAAATCAAAAGAATTATCTGAGTTTAGTAAAAAACAAAAATAGTGTTATAATAAGTTTGTCTAAATATTGTGTTTTGGCTTATGTCTAAATTATTAGAAATTTCTCAGTTAGGTGCTCCTGTGCTTCGCAAAAAGGCTCGTTTTGTAAAAAATATAAATGATAAAAGCATTCAAGATTTGATAGATGATTTGATTTTTACAGTAAAAAAAGCGGACGGAGTAGGAATAGCAGCTCCTCAGGTTTTTGAGTCAAAGAGGCTTTTTGTCTTGGCTTCAGAACCCAATGTTAGATACAAAAAAGCACCAAAAATTAAACCAACAGCAATTATAAATCCAGAAATTTTGGCTGTGTCAGAGGAAATAGAGCGAGGTTGGGAGGGTTGCTTGAGTATTCCAGGTATAAGAGCAGTTGTGCCAAGACATTTATCTGTAAAGGTAAAGTACACAACAAGAGATGGCAAGAAAAAAGTGGATATTTTTGATGAGTTTTTAGCTAGAGTTTTTCAGCATGAATTTGATCATTTAAACGGAATAGTGTATTTAGATAGAATTGAAAGTACAAAAGATATTATTACAGAGAAAGAATTTGATAAGCTTATGAAAAATAACTCATGACATTTTTTTAAAATTTGCGAAATTCTGATTTATATGCTTTAATAGAAGAACGTTAAATTCTAGCCGTTTACGTGTAATGTTTTTGGAGCACGCTCTTGCTCGTATCTACAGAACATTGTTTGTAATAATTAATTAATTTAGTTCGATGGCAAAAAATACTCAAAGTAAAAAAGTAACTAGAAATGCAGCAGGTAGAAAAGCAATTCGTTCAGATGCTAAAAAAACTCTGAGAAATAGAAAAATTCGTGGAGTTTATAGATCTAATATAAAAGAACTTAAACTTGCTGTGAGAAATGGAGAAATTGAGAAGTTGGTAGAAATTTTCAAAAGAACTCAAAAGTCTTTGGATAAAGCTGTTCAAAAGAAAGTGCTTAAGAAGAATACTGCTTCAAGATATAAATCAAGATTAAATACGCTTGTAAAAAATGCAAAATAATCTTTATAAGAGTTTTTAAAAGATAAAACCATCTATTGTTCTATATATAGATGGTTTTGTTTTTTAACTTTTTAAAAGATTTCTATAAGCATCAACATCATTTGGATCATCTTCTGAGTAGCTATTTTTAAATTTTTCTTCCCAAGTTAGAGCTTCTTGCATAGTCGCTTCTTTAAAGCATATTTGACTAGTAACTTCTAGACAAGTTTTTTTGTCTGAAATATTAGCTAAAGTTTCATTTGCTACAAATTCTTTCGCTGATAAATTTTCTTTATTTGGAAATACTATAGAGAGTATTGCTTTTACGAAAGAATTTTTTCTTTGTTTACTTTCATCGCTATAGTTTTTATTTACATATTTATGTAAAACAGTTTCTAAATCCTTATTAGCTTGTTGAACTTCATTTATTAATAATTCAATAGCTAAAGCATCTTCATTTGTTTTCACTGCTATCCTTTTTTAAAAATTACTATAACTAAATAGTTAGTAGCAATTTAATAATGACGCAATAAATATAATATGTCAAGCTATTTTTTCTTTTTTCCGCTAACTATAACATCTTCTTTTTTTAATTCTCTAAATTCCCCGGGTTTTAAATCCTTGAGCTCTATATTTGCAATTCTTACTCTGAGTAGGTCTTTTACTTCCAAATTTAGTGCGGTGCACATTTTTCTAATTTGTCTATTTCTGCCTTCTTTTAGGATTATTGAAAAAACATTTGTATCTAATTTTTCTACTTCTGCTTTTTTTACAGTTTTGCCACCGATATGCAGGGTTCCTTTACTTAACTGATCCAAAATTATAGGAGTTACTCGTTTATCTACTTTTACAATATATTCTTTTTCATGTTCGTATCTAGGATGAGTGAGTTGATTTGCTAAATCCCCATCATTTGTCATAAGTATTAGTCCACGAGAATTTTTATCAAGTCGTCCTACTGGATACATTCTCTCTTCGCCAAAGTCAAAGTTTCTTAAGGTTTTGGTGTTTTCGGATTTTTGCATAGTAGATTCCACGCCTTTTGGTTTGTGAAATGCTATAAATCTTTTTGTTTGCGGAATGTGTTTTATACGTTTTCCTTCTACGGTTATTCTATCTCTATTTGTTACTTTGTCTCCTAATTTTGGTTTTTTACCATTTATTTTAATTTTTCCTTCTGTCATCATCTTTTCTATACTTCTTCTTGATCCAATTCCAATAGACGCTAAGTATTTCTGTATTCTTACGGGCTCCATATTTTGTGTAAATAATATTTTATAGTATTATTATAACATGACATTAGATAATAAAGTAAAACCAGAAGGAGGACTTCTGCAGTCAAAATACTGGACATCTCTTTGGAAAGAGGAAAATAAACAAGTTTTAAAAATTAAAAAACAAGATTTAGAAGTCTTTGGAGTATTTCAAGATGTTAAATTTGTAGGTAAGTATTTATATATTCCAAGAATTAGAGATGAGCAGATTGAACTTGTAGATGAGATAAAAAAAGAAGCGATAAAGAATAATTGTAATTGGATAAGAATTGATTTTTTTGATAAAAAACAATTAGACAAGTTTGGTAAGTTTGAATGTAAAAAAGCACCTCATGACATGCAACCAAAGGATCATTTTATAATAAAAATTGCCGAGACGGAGGAGGAAATTCTAAAAAACATGAAGTCTAAAACTAGGTATAATGTACGTTTAGCAATAAAAAAAGGAGTAAAGATAAACGTTTTTAGATATAAACAAGCTGGATTTGATGATGCTTTTTGCGAGTTTTTTGATATGGTAGAAAAAACTGCCAAAAGGAAAGGCGTGTCATTTCATCCTAGAGAGCATTATGAAAATATGTTTAAAAAAATTCCAAAAGAAAATATAGCTTTATATATTGCTAAAGTAGATGGAAGTTTTGTTGCGGCAAATATAATTACTTTTTTTGATGGTGTAGCTACTTATTTACATGGTGCGACTTCTGATAAGTACAGAAATTATATGGCGCCTTTTTTGCTCCAGTTTAGAGCAATTTGTGATGCTAAAGAGTTAGGCAATAACTATTATGATTTTGGTGGAGTTTTTTCAAAATCAAGTGATAAAGGTAAAATAGGAATAACAAAGTTTAAGAGAGGATTTTGTCCAAATCAAGAAATTTCTAGTTTCATGGGTTCTTGGGACTTAGTTTTAAATCCTTTTAGGTATAAAGTTTATAGAATTTTACTTTCAATCATTAAAAAAATAAGAAAATAATATGAAAAAAGTTTTGTTTTTTATAAAAAAATGTTTACCAAAATCTGTATTTAAAAAAGTTCAGCCTTATTATCACTTTGTATTAAATGCTTTTGCAAGTCTTCTTTATGGTTTTCCTAGTAATAAGTTAATAGTTATTGGAGTAACTGGGACTACTGGAAAGACTACTGTTACGTTTTTATTAGCTAAACTACTCAATAACGCTGGCACAAAAACAGGTTATACTTCTACTGCTATGTTTGGAGATGGAGATAGAGAATGGTTAAATGATAAAAAAATGACGATGGTTGGTAGGTTTTTTATTCAAAAGATACTTAGAGACATGGTAAAAAATGGTTGCAAAGTTGCGATAGTCGAAACTACTAGTGAGGGAGTAGTGCAGTTTAGACACAGATTTATAAAATACGACATGCTTATTTTTACAGGACTTTATCCAGAACACATTGAATCTCATGGAGGATTTGAAAATTATAAAAACGCAAAACTTGAGCTCTTTCGACATTTAGAAAGAACTAATAAGAAAACAAAAATTCCAAAAACTATCATTGTAAACAAAGATGATAAATATGCAGATGAGTTTTCAAATTTTGAGGTAGATCAAATTATAGAGTTTAGCAAAGAAAACAACTGTAGTGATAAAAATATTTGTGTTAATTATAAATATTTAGAAACAAATAAGGAAGGCATAAAAATTTTTCTTAACAATCAAGAAATTCAACTTAAATTACTTGGAGATTTCACAGCTACTAATGTGGCAGCAGTTAGTTGTGCAGCAAAAGCACTAGATTTAGATGAAATTCAAATTAAAGATAGTTTAGAGCAAATTGAGGGTGTGCCTGGAAGACTTGAAAAAATTCCAAATGAATTTGGTTTTACTATAATAGTTGATTATGCTTTTGAGCCTGTTGCTATAACTAAGCTCTATGAGACAGTTTCGTTTCTAGAGCCAAAAAATATAATACATGTGCTGGGTGGAACTGGAGGAGGAAGAGACACAAAGCGCATGTCAGAGATTGGTGCTATAGCTGGGGATAAGGCTCAATTTGTGATAGTTACAGATGAAGATCCTTATGATGACGATCCTATGGAGATTATAAATAGAGTAGCTGGCGGAGCTTTAAACGCTGGAAAGATTGATAATAAAGATTTGTTTAGAATTTTAGACAGGAGAGAAGCTATTAAAAAAGCTCTTGAGCTTGCAAAAAAGGGAGATGTGATACTGATAACTGGAAAAGGCTCAGAGCAGGCTATAGTAAAAGCAAACGGAGTGCATATTCCTTGGGATGATAGAAAAGTAGTTTTAGATGAATTAACTAAAATAAAAAAGCTTAGATAAACTAGGCTTTTTTATATATTAGCTTACTTTGATTATCCACACCACTTTGATGTGCTAAGTTCGATACTGTGTTTAAGTATTAGATTTGCATCAGTGATATCTACTGTATTATCACAGTTAACATCCCCTGTAGCATTTAATGGTTTCCAAGCAGTTTCGTTCATATCTAAATTCAAAGATTTTCTAAGAGTTAGCATTGCATCTATTGAGTTTATATAACCATCTTTGTTTACATCAGCTCTAATTATGCTTTTACTTGCATTGGCAGTGTTTCCATATGCGCCTATATTAATTCTTTTTCCACTTGGTTTAGGTTCTTTTGAAAAATCAGAATTTGGATCTCCAGCATCAATACAAGGACTAGTTTTTGCATCATTTATCCATATTGAATTATTCCAGTGACCACTAAGTGATTTGAGATGGAAATCAACGTTTTCTGGATTAATCGGTGAATCATAAGAAGAAGGCGCATTTACAAATAATGGATCTACGTGTAAATCTGTGGTTGAATTTGTGTTATTGTAATCACCCGCTTCATTATTGAATAAATCGTTGTATTTTATAATAAATTTATGCTTATTAGAATCTCCTAAGATATCGTTAATTCCAAATCCATGACTGTTGCGAATTATGTTATTGCGAACAATTGTTTGATAACCAGTTCCTACTGAACCAGGATATTCTTCATAAACTATACCATCTTTCCAACTTCCATCAATTACGTTGTTTTCAATTATTGCATTAGGAAAACCATGCAAATGAACACCACCATTTAGATAGTTAGCACTACCTGCAGTGTTATTAAAAATAGAATACAGTCTATTGTTATGAACACGAACATCTGTTATTAAATTAGTAAAATCTTTTGTACCTTTTACACGTAAAACAATTCCTCCAGCTTTACCGTAAATAAAGTTATTATAGATATCCAGATGATTGAGGTTTATATTTTTTACTCTTACTTCAATACCTGCATATCCAGATGGTGTACTATTCAAATCATTACCTATAACATTATCATTTACTGTAATTTGAGTACAATCACTTAAACGTATACCTATATTTGTCCTAGTGTGAGTAATTTCATTGCTATTTATTTCTATATTTTTTGCTCTAGTTATATATATACCCTCATGACCAGTTTTGTTTATATTTATATTGTAAATATGTATATCATCGTTTAGATTAGTGTTTGAGTTAGACATTATTCTAATCATATCTGTATATGAGTTGCTCAATTGCATATCGTGTATAGATAGATTTTTTGCTAAGAAAAAATACATACCTCCATACCAATATTTTCCGTGTGCAAAACCATCTTGGGTGCCAATTTCTAATTGAAAACCATCTATCTCTGCATTTTCTATAGTGCTTATACCATCACCATAAATTGCATCAGTCCATGTTCCTGTGTAATTATTACCACCTTCCCAAAATTCAGCTCCTGCTTGAGTTATCATTGGTTTATTACCGTGTTTTTGATTCCAGTCATTTTTAATACTTGCGACGTTATCTATGAGTTTAATTTTTGCATTAGAATCACCAGTTAGATGTATATTGCTTTGCATTATAATTGGTTCGTCTATTAGATATGTATGTGAACCTTTTAGATATACAGTGTTGTATTCTGAGTGCGTTGCAACAAATTCCAAGGCTTGGTTGATTTCTATTTGATCACTAGTGCCATTACAATTATAGTCACCTGTACCATCACCTGAAACGTAAATAGTAGGTGGTTCTTGAGCTTTAACAAATGTGGTAATAAAGAATGAGCACAAAAAAACCAACGCAACAGTCATTATTCTTGCGTTTGAAAAACGAATCTTATTCATATTTTTTTAAATATCTATTAATA
>JALWEZ010000135.1 GCA_027039165.1 Candidatus Moraniibacteriota bacterium | reverse complement strand
TTATTCTCCATAGTACACATGATTAATTTATTAATCTTATATACTAACAGGTATGACATTTCTATTGAACACCTACTATGACATTATCATTGATAACTAACACATATAATATTGCCAAAAATTCAGAATAATGCAACTGTTAGCTTGTATTGTTATATCCGTCTTTTATTACTTTTAATATAACAAAAACAAGCTTTAGCTTAGCTTGTTTTGTACAGATTTATTTATTCACATTTGTAAGTTGCAGTTTTTAGCTCTACATCACCATTGTCTTGAGTATCATCATACCAAAGTAAGCAACTCTGCCCTACTTTACACTCTCCACCTCCACCGCAAACTTCCTTTCCTAAGTTTTTTGCAGTTGACTTTCTCAGATCCTCTTCACGCTCACAAAACGTAGTTACACCTTCATTTTCTTCACACACATCATTGATTTTTATCTCTGAAACATCGTCTCCCACTTCATCTATATCATAATATTCTTTATTATAATTCACAAAATACCACTTTCCTTTAGTTTTCTTTGCTACTTTTTTTGTTTTTATATTAGAATTTCCTTGCTTTTGTTGTTCCTTGTTTTTTTGAATCTTTTTCACATTTTCTTCAGGATTAGTATTTTTGACTTCAGTTGTTTTTATCTCTGCTTTGTTTTCATTATTTTTTTTGATCTCGCTAGTCTTTGTTTTGTTATCCGTTATTCGCATTATTTCCATTTTTTCATTGTGTCCTCCTTCACTACTAGACTCACTTTGTTTTTGTTTCTCTTCTTTTACTAATTCCACACCACTCTTATTTTTTACTGTTTGTGCAGGACTTTTCCTTATTAAGGCAAAAGCTGAAAAAACACCAACAATAATTCCTATAAAAATAAGCACTATTACAAAAAATATTTCCTTTGCCATAAATATAAAGTTTTTTAATTATAACAATATACTACCATTATTTTGAATAATTGTCAATAGTTTTTTGTAAATAAAAAACCGACATAAGTCGGAAATGTGGGTGTAGAGGGATTTGAACCCCCGACCGTCGGCTTAAAAGGCCGTTGCTCTACCAACTGAGCTATACACCCAAACGCTGTAATCAATAATTTATCAATCAACTAATATCTATTATACGCGATTTTAAAATAAATGCAACCCCCCTATTTTCCCCATAAAATAAGGCTTTTAAAAATTTGGACAAAATTCCAATTTTCCAGTAGTATATAAATATGATGAAAAAAATTCCAAAACCAGTAATTGATACTTTAGACACGTTTCACAATAATAATTTTGAAGCGTATATTGTAGGTGGTAGTATAAGAGATACAATTCTCAATAAAGCCAAAATAAATGATTGGGATATCACAACGAACGCAACACCTGAGCAAATCATAGAATTATTTCCTGATAGTTTTTATGAAAATGATTTTGGTACAGTTGGTATAAAGACCGAACCGTTTTTGTTTGGTGGTAAAGAAAATAGAGAGCATGATGTAATAGAAGCAACGACTTACAGAATTGAAACAACTTACAGTGACAAAAGACGTCCTGATGAGATAAAATTTGCAAAAACATTGAGTGAGGATTTGTCCAGAAGAGATTTTACTATGAACGCACTTGCTCTTAATTCCAAAAATGAACTAATTGATGAATTTGGAGGACTTGATGATATAAAAAACAAAATTATACGTGCAGTAGGTGATGCTAATGTTAGATTTAATGAAGATGCTCTTCGTATGATGCGAGCAGTTAGATTTGCCTCTCAGTTAAATTTTAAAATAGAAAAAGAAACATTCCTTGCAATTAAAAAAAATTCTAAACTCTTACCTCATATTTCTATAGAGAGAATACAAGAAGAATTTTCAAAAATTGTATTAAGCCCTCATTCAAGGCACGGAATACAGCTATTACACGATACTGGTTTGTTAAGGTATATTATACCAGAGCTTGAAGAAGGTATAGGCGTTTCTCAAAATCATCACCATATTTACGACGTATGGGAGCATAACCTAAGAGCGTTAGAAACTTGTCCTAGTAATAAATTATCTGTTAAACTTGCCGCACTTTTGCATGATATAGGTAAACCAAAGTCAAAAGAAGGTGATGAACATGAGTGCACTTTTTATAATCATGAGTATATCGGAGAGCATATGACTAGAAAGATTCTCAAAAGACTTAAATATCCCAAAAAAATTATAATGCACACTTCAATGCTTGTTAGAAATCATATGTTTTATTATAGCGTAGGAGATGTTACAGAGTCAGCAGTGAGGCGAATCATCTCAAAAGTAGGATTAGAGAATATGAAAGATTTAATGGATGTGAGAATTGGAGATAGACTTGGATCAAATACACCAAAGGCAATGCCTTATAAGTTAAGACATTTCCAATACATGGTAGAAAAAGTTTCCAAAGATCCAATAAGTGTCAAAATGCTTAAATTAAATGGAGATATAATGATAAAAGATTTAAAATTTAAGCCTGGTAGAGAGATTGGAGCAATTCTTGATATACTTCTTTCGGAAGTTTTAGAAGATCCAAAACTAAACATACTAGAATATTTATCAAAAAGAGCGCTTGAGTTACGAGGGAAAGATTTGGATTTAATTCAAAAAACTGCAAAAAAAACTATAAAAACCAAAAATATTCAAAAAGATATTGAATTAAAGAAAAAACATTGGGTTAAATAATTTAATAATAAAAATATGAAATTTCAGATAGAAAATATAACTTCAAATCCAGTAATGCTTATGCGAAGAGCGGGATACATTTTTCAAAGACATTCAAATGAAAATGAACAAAGCTATATATTACCTATGGGAAGAAACGGTTACCCTAGATTTCATGCTTACATAACAAAACAAGGCTCAACTTTAGAAGTAAGCATTCATATTGATCATACTAAACACACTCATGGTGATATGACAAGACACGGTGGAGAATATGATGATTCTGGAGCATTAGGCCCAGAAGTAGAACGTCTCAAGAAATTTTTGAAATAATTTTTACAAAATTTGCATAATTTAATTTTTTGGTATATACTAAATTAGTAAGCTGGGGTGGCGGAATTGGTAGACGCGTCAGGTTTAGGCCCTGGTGGGAGCAATCCTGTGGAGGTTCAAGTCCTCTCTCCAGCACAAATGTAAAAAAGTCAGATAATTTTCTGACTTTTTATTTTTTATTAAATTCAAAATCCCAAGATTGTTTTAAACTGTATTTTTACAATTTAACAATCAAGGGATTATCTTAAAACTAAAATTTAAATGATACTGATTCTGCGTCTGGTCCCAGAATTACAAAATTAAAATTTTTTTCAACAAAAATTTCTTTTGCAATTTTTCGCACTTGCGATACAGTTACTTTATTTATCTCTATTAACTCTTCTTCTGGTAATATTATTCTACCTTCGGGAGAAATTAATTGACCACTCAAAGTCCTTGCCCAAGAATCACTTTTTTCATATCCCCAAAGAAGAAAATTTTTAAAGTTCTCTTTTAAAATTTCAAAATCATTACTAGAAATATCGCTTGTTATGAAG
>JALWEZ010000134.1 GCA_027039165.1 Candidatus Moraniibacteriota bacterium | reverse complement strand
TGCTTACGAAGATGGTACTGAAGGAAGTGCCTCACATGCTGTAGTAGTTTCTGTGCCAGTAACTTCTCACCCAACTCCAGTTAATTATAGTTGTCAATGTGCTCCAAGTAAAACTCCTGCAGGAAGTTCTTGTTCAGCAAATAAACCTGAGAGAATAACAGCAGGAGGAGAAAAAATTTGTTGTAGTGATAGTCAGTGGGATGGTGTAAAGAAAGTTTGTGGAAAAGGAAAGAATGTATTTAGCCAAGATATTCAATGTGTATGTCTTTCAAAGAAATGTTCAGCTTCAGGATCTTGTATAGCTACTCCAGTATTTGCTAAGAGTTATACAGATTCAGCATGTAAAAGCGAATGTTCTTCTAATGCGGATTGTTCTGGTGGAAGTGTAATTCCTGTGCCTTAATAGAGCTTTCGTACAAAAAGCACAAATCATAAAAACAGTCCAAAAGACTGTTTTTAATGATTTTATGTTTTAATTATCTTTTCTAATTTGTATTTTACTTCCTTTGTTAGATTTATGGAATAACTAGTCTTTAGTTTATTGTTGTGATGGTGTAAATATATAATAGTTAGTCCAGGTTTGCAGTCATCTAATACTTCTTTTATTTTATCTATTATATCTAATGTTTTTGAGTTAGGTATCTTTATTACATATTCCTTTTCAATTTCTCTAAGATAAGTTATATTTTTATTTTTTTTGGGCGTGTTATCTGGAGAAATAGGTTGTTTGTATTTTCTTTTGGTTAATTCTATTCTATCTGCATCTAGTTTCATTACTTGGGTAATTTCTTCTGCAGTATTTACTATAAATTTCAATTCGTCATTTTTTGAGCTTAATCTACCTTGTAATTTAATAGCTTTTCCAGATATCCATAATTCAGTAGTTTCTTCTAGGAGTTTTGGAAATATTAAACATTCAATTGATCCAGTTCCATCTTCGAGTGTAATAAATGACATATTTTTACCGCTTTTTAATAATATTGTAGATATTTCTATAATGATTCCACCTATTATTATATCTTTATCAGCTAAATCTTGTGTTAAATTTTTTAGTTGTGTACAAGAATTTGAAAAAACTGATTTGTATTCTGTTGCAGGATGATCACTTACATAAAGTCCTATTAATTCTTTCTCCCAATCTAGTTCTTGTTTTTTAGAAATATTTGAAGGTTTTTTTAGAGAAATTGTGGCTCTAGTAAGCATATCACTTCCAAATAAAGAATTTTGTTTTTTCATTTTTTCTGTTTTTGAGTTTTTTATAAATGATATAATATTATCCATGCTGGACACAATTTGTTCTCTAGATCCAAATGATTCAAGTGCTCCAACTTTTGCTAGAGCTTCAATCGCTCTTTTGTTTAAATCTTTTGATATTATTCTTTCACACATATCTGTAATATCTTTGAATTTACCACCTTCTTTTCTTTTTTCTACAATCTCTTTTGATATAGAATGACCAACATTTTTTATGGCATTTAGCCCAAATCTTATTTTTGGATTTTTCTTTTTTGTGTCGTCTTCGTTATAAATAACAGCAAATTCTTCAAAACTTTCATTGATGTCTGGTGGAAGTACTTCTATGCCGAGTTCTTTGCATTCTCTAGCTTCAATAGCAATTCTATCAGTGTTTCCTTGATCTGAAGTCATAAGAGCAGCCATATACTCTGCTGGATAGTGAGCTTTTAGATAAGCTGTCTGGTATCCTATAAGTCCGTAGCACGCAGCGTGCGAACGATTAAAACCGTAACCTGCAAAAGGCTCTATAAAAACAAATATATCTGTTGCAACTTGTTTGTCAATTCCTTGAGATACACAACCTTCTATGAATTTAATTTTTTGCTCTTGAATTAAATCCACTATTTTTTTACCCATAGCTTTCCTTAGGATGTCTGCTTCTCCAAGAGTGAATCCTGCTAAATCTTGGGCAATTCGCATAACTTGCTCTTGATAAACTGTAACTCCATAAGTATCACTCAAGATATTTTCAAGTTTTGGGTGTAAATATTTAACTTTCTTCTTACCATGTTTTCCATCTATAAAATCAGGAATCCACTCCATAGGACCAGGCCTATAAAGAGCTACCATTGCTATGATATCTTCTAGTACACTAGGCTTAAGAAGTTTTAAATATCTGCGCATTCCAGTGGACTCAAGTTGAAATATTCCTATTGTTAAACCGTCTCTCAAAAGTTTAAATGCTTTTTTATCGTCCAGAGGAATTCTTTCTATGTCTATATCAACGCCATGATTTTTTTTGATCATTTTGATAGAATTTTGGATGATGGTTAAGTTTTTTAGACCCAAAAAATCCATCTTTAGTAATCCTATTTTCTCTACAGCAGAAAATTTAGTACTAGAGGCGTATTGAGTAGTAAGAGCTTCTTCGTTTACGTTTATTCGTTGTAGTGCAGAATATTCAACTATAGGCTTATCAGTTATAACTACACCGCACGCATGAATTGAAGAATGACGATTTAATCCTTCTAGTTTTTTTGCAACAGAAATTAGTTCTCTAGCATCGGGATTTTCTTCGTAAAGTCTTTTAAAATCAGGTACTTCTTTGAGAGTTTTTTCCATTGAATAAAACATTGGGATGAGTTTTGAAATCCTATCACAAAAATTGTATGGAAAACCGAGCGCCCTACCGGCATCACGAATTGCGGCGCGCGCTGCCATAGTACCAAATGTTATGATATTTGCCACGTGATCACTTCCATAAGTTTGTCTACAATACTCAAGCACATCTTCTCGTCTATCATCAGCAAAGTCCAAATCAACATCAGGCATGCTAACTCTTTCTGGATTTAAAAATCTTTCAAAGAGAAGTTTATATTCAAGTGGATCTATATTTGTGATACCAACTAAATAAGAAACAAACGAACCAGCAGCAGATCCGCGACCAGGTCCTACAACAATTCCTTGTTTTCTAGCCCAGTTTACAAAGTCTTGTACAATCAAGAAATAAGAAGCATAACCAGTTTTTTTGATTATGTCCAGCTCATACATAAGCCTTTCTTTTTGCTCTTTCTCCATCTCTTCTTTGCCGTATCTTTGTTTAAATCCATCTTTGCACATTTTGAGTAAATGTTCGTCAGCACTTTCACCTTCAGGAAGTGGGTAATAGGGAAGTTTGGTATTTCCAAGTTCTATTTCAAAATTACATCTATCCGAGATTTTTACAGTATTACTTAGCGCTTCTGGTGTGTCTTTAAAAAATTCTTTCATCTCTTTTTGAGTATGAAATGATAAGTCAAGATGAGTAAAATTTGGTCTATCTACTTCATCTACTTTTCTATTTAGTCTTATGCAGGTTAGTACATCGTGAGTTTGAGCGTCTTCTTTTTTGATATAGTAAACATCTCCGCAAGCAACAAGTGGCACATTTGTTTTTTTATTTATTTTTATAAGTCCTTTGTTTATCTTTGCTTGTTCTTTTAATCTTGGTTGGTGATTAATTTCTAGAAAAAAGTTTCCTTTTCCAAAAATTTCCTCATAAAACAATGCTTTTTCTTGTGCTTTTTTTAAG
>JALWEZ010000133.1 GCA_027039165.1 Candidatus Moraniibacteriota bacterium | reverse complement strand
AATTACAATTATTAACACAAAAAATACAGTAAAAATAATTGAATTTAAGTTAAAAGAAAAATCAGGAAAATTAAAATTTAAAAAAACAGACATTCTAAATCCTTTTGTTTAATTTACTTTTTAAAAGTATATTTCTATGATAATGTATCCAAGCATCAAGTCAAATTTGATTTACAGAAATCGTTTGAGATGCTATACTGGTTGTAGTAGTTTATAAATTAAATAAGTTCTTTTAAAAAATAATAGTATTAGCCACTAAAAGAATTCTAAGTGATAGCTCGCTTATTTTTAAGTAGAGAGGAAAGTCCGGACACTTGCCAACTTTTTGGCAGAAGGGTAGCGGGTAACTCCCGTCTGTAGTAATACACGAGGTGCGAGCAGAGACGTGCTTTTCTGAAAAGTAAAGCATATCCTTAAATAAATACAATAAAGGATAAGTTTTTTGGTAACAAAAAAGGTGAAACGGCTAAATCCTTACCTAAGTGCAAGACCGTGCTTTGATTTATTCAAAGAGAGTCGCAAAGATTTTTGCAGTAATGTAAAAACAAGATAGATTATCACTCACGACAGAATCCGGCTTATAGTTTTTCTTTTGGTGACTATTGCTATTAAATTTAAATAAGCTTTAGAGTGTTAATTTCCTAGAAATAATATTTATCCATTCAGTTTAATAGTGTAAGATTTTTATAATAATAAATTTTATGAAGAAATCAGAGATAGTTTTTAGTATAGTGCAAGTAGTTTTTGATTGGTTTGCTGTAGTTATTGGTGCAGCTTTGGCATTTCACGTGCGTCACATGGTTAGTGTTCAGCATTTTATACAAAAAGAAGGAATATACAATTTCACTTTTAGGCAGTATATGATGGGAGTTTTTTTCATTTCTTTCTTGATTTTAATTTTTTATGCGATTGAGGGGCTTTATAGGGTTAGAGTTACTAGAAAAAGTAGAAATGAAGTTTATTCTATTATAAAGGGAACAACCATTGCTCTTATGTTTGTGATAATTGGATTTTTTTTGCAAAGAGAATGGTTTTCGTCTCGTTTTGTAATAGTAACAGCTTGGCTTTTTATAATAGTAGGAGTAATTTTTGCTCATACTATAACAAGGTATTTACAAAGATATCTTTTAATAATAAAAGGTATAGGAAGACACAGAGTTCTGCTTATAGGTAAAGATGAAAAGTTAGATTATATAGCAAATACTATCAAAAACAGACCTTCAATGGGTTACAAAATTATAGATTCTGTAGATAATTTAGACATTGATAAAATTAAGGAAATTGAAAAAAACAAAGGAATAGATGAAATTATAATAAATGAAACAGGTTTTTCAGAGGAAGAAGTAGAAAAGTTGTATGAGTATTGTGAAATAAAGGATATTACTTATAAATTAATACCTACTTCTAGACAAAAAACTCAGTTTGACATGGATTTTTTTGCAGATGAGCCTCTTATTATATTGAGACATACTCCACTTGAAGGATGGGGAAAGGTTATAAAAAGAATTATTGATGTATTAGTTTCTATCATACTTATAATTCTTACTTCTCCTATAATGCTTATTGCAGCTATTGCTGTGAAATTAGAAGATCCAGATGGACCAATTTTCTTCAAAAATGCAAGAATTGGTCAACAAGGAAAAGAATTTTTTGTTTACAAAATAAGATACATGACTTGGAAGTGGTGTACTACAAAAGATAATAAAAATTATGAAGAAGCACTGAGATACGAAAAAGAATTAATTGAAAAAAGTTCTATAAGGGTAGGTCCTATATACAAAATTCAAAATGATCCTCGAAAAATGAAAGTAGGAGCAATACTTGAAAAATTATCAGTAGACGAATTTCCACAGTTTTTTAATGTACTAAAAGGTGAGATGAGCTTAGTAGGTCCGCGCCCACATCAAAGGAGAGAGGTTGATAATTACAAAGAATACCACAGAAGATTACTTACAGTAAAGCCAGGAATAACTGGTATGGCACAGGTTTCTGGGAGAAGTGATTTAAATTTCGAAGATGAATATAGGTTAGATATTTACTACATAGAAAATTGGTCACTGTATTTAGATATTATAATTTTATTCAAAACTATCCCAGCAGTTTTAAAAACTAGAAAAAATTAGTATTTAGATAATTTAAGAATTCTATCTTTTGTGAGATTATGTTAAACTTTAATTAATAATAAGATTATTAAAATATTATGAAATTTATATTGAGAATTATTTTTGTAGCTGCTGCTATACTTTTAGCTGCTTATTGGGTACCAGGTATAACAATTGAATCATTTTGGCCAACGGCAGTGATAGCTTCTATAGTTTTTGCCATATTAAATACAACAATAAAGCCAATACTTAAGGTAATCTCATTTCCTATAAATTTTATAACGTTGGGACTTTTTACATTTGTAATAAATGCTTTGGTTTTTTGGATGCTTACTTTTTTACACGGAGTTTCTATAAACAGCTTTATCTCCGCTTTACTGGGATCAATAATTGTAAGTATTGTAAAGATGTTAACAGAGGGATTAACTCATAAAAGTCACAAAAAAAAGAAAAAGTAATATGAAAATAGCACTTGTCCATGATTATTTAGTACAAAACGGCGGAGCAGAAAGAGTTTTAGAATCTTTTTGTGATATTTTTCCGGACGCTCCTATTTTTACACTTCTTTACAATAAAGAAGCTATGAGAGATACATTTGAAGATAAAAAAATAATAACATCGTCACTTCAAAATAATATCCTTGCTACTAAATATCACAGACTTTTCCCTCCACTTATGCCAAGCGCTATAGAGGAATTTGATTTTTCATCATATGACGTTGTATTATCTGATTCATCAAGTTTTGCAAAAGGGATAATAACTAGACCAGAAACACTACACATTTCTTATGTGCACACTCCTATGAGATATGCTTGGGATGACTGTCAGAAATATACTCAAGATTTTGGATGGCCTTTTAAGCTTGAAAAACTCGTACCATTTCTCATGAACCCTATAAGACTTTGGGATAAAGCTAGTTCTTATAGAATTGATAAATGTATTGCAAATTCTCAATTTGTAGCTAGTAGAATAAAAAAGTATTGGAATAAAGACTCTATTGTGATAAATCCACCAGTTTCTATAGATAATTTCTTTGTGAGTGATGTGGAAAAAGATTATTTTTTGATGGTTGGGCGACTTATAACTTATAAAAGACATGATATTGTGATAGAAGCATTTAATAAGTCAGGCTTACCTCTTAAAATAATTGGACGTGGTCCTGAAATGGAAAAATTAAAAAAGAAGGCAAAATCAAATATAGAATTCTTAGGAAGAGTTGACGATAATGAACTTGCAAAGTATTATGCAGAGAGTAGGGCGTTTATTTTTCCTCAAGAAGAGGATTTTGGTATAGTTGCAATAGAGGCTTTAGCATCTGGAAAGCCTATAATAGCCTTTAGAGGAGGTGATATTGTGGAACATGTTATAGACAAAAAACACGGAGTACTTTTTTTAGAGCAAACTCCAGAATCATTACAAGAAGCTATAGAAAAATTTAATACAATTAAATTTGATTCTAGT
>JALWEZ010000132.1 GCA_027039165.1 Candidatus Moraniibacteriota bacterium | reverse complement strand
ATCATGATAAATAAAGAACACTTACATATACATGCGCTAAACTCTATAAGCGGTATAGGACCACAAAAACTTGAACTTCTACTTAATTATTTCGATAATCCCGAGGAAGCTTGGAATTGTACTAATTTAAATCATCTTTTAGATGCTGGATTTTCAAAAAAGCTTGCTCATAAATTTCTCTTAGAAAAACAAAAAGTTGATATAAATAAATACTACAACATTATTTGCAAAAATAAAATTGCTATTATAACAAAATTTGATAATGATTATCCAACTCAATTAAGAGACATTTATAATGCACCTATTGTTTTGTATGTACGAGGTAATACAAGTATATTGAACGAACCTTCTGTTACTATAGTAGGCTCTAGGAAATTTACACCTTATGGTGAACGAGTTACTCAAAAAATAGTTAGTGAACTCACAAATGCAAACATAAATATCGTTAGCGGATTAGCTCTTGGTATAGATGCTATTTCTCACCATGCTTGCCTTACATCCAAAGGAAACGGTAAGACTATTGCAGTACTAGGTGGTGGAATTGACGACTTTTCAATAGCTCCACGAACTAATTTTAAACTAGCAAACGATATACTTAATGATGGTGGAGTTTTACTAAGTAGTTTTGTGCCACTAACTAAACCAAATAAAGGTACTTTCCCAGCAAGAAATCGAATAATGACTGGGATAAGTGAAGTAACAGTCGCTGTGGAAGCAGAGCTAAATTCTGGTACACTTGTGACAACTAAACTTGCGAGAGAATTTAACAAAAGACTTTTTGCTGTTCCTGGCTCTATATTTTCTCAAACGTCCGTCGGTACTAACGATCTGATAAAAAACGGATTTGCAAGTTCTTTACAAGACGCTAACGATATATTAAACTTATTTAGTATAGACAATAAACATAAAAATACAAATAATTATAAACCTTCTTCGAATGAGGAAAAGTTAATTTATGATATACTAAAAGATAAGCCAGACGGACTATCAATTGATAAGATTATAAGAAATAGTAAACTAAAAGAATGTGAGGTTGGAAGTTGTTTAGTAATGATGGAATTAGATGGTGGTATAAAAAATTTAGGTGGTAATATATTTACACTTAAGTAATAAATAATTTACATAACAAATTAGGATTTTCAATTAATTTTTTTATTAAAGAAAAAGTTAATTGCAAATCGTATGAACAAAAAAATGAATCTTTTTATCGTAGAATCTCCTACAAAAACAAAAACTATTGGAAAATATTTGGGCAATGAGTACAAGGTGCTGTCTTCTGTTGGTCATATAAGAGACTTACCAAAATCAAATAAGCAAGCAGTAGATGTAGAGAATTCTTTTAAGCCAAAATATGAAATATCTCCGGATAAGCACAAAGTAGTAAAAGAATTAATTTCTTATGCAAAAAAATCTGATACTATATTTCTTGCAACAGACCCTGACCGTGAAGGAGAAGCAATTGCATGGCATATTGCAGAAATTTTAAAAGAAGCTGGAATTAGTGAGAAAAAGATAAAAAGAGTAAGTTTTAATGAAATTACAAAGCATGCTATAGAAGAAGCTCTCAAAAATCCTGGAGATATTAATCAGGATTTACGTAAAGCTCAAGAAGCTAGAAGGGTTCTTGATAGGCTTGTGGGCTATGATCTTTCTGGAGTTATATGGAAAAAAGTTAGATACGGTTTATCTGCTGGGAGAGTCCAGTCCCCTGCTCTAAGAATCTTAGTAGAAAGAGAAAAACTTATACAAAAATTTGTACCAGATGTTTTTTGGAAAATTTCCGCCGAACTTAAACCTAATTCTTTTGGCTCATTAACTTTTAATTGCAAAGATGAACCCAAAGCAATTTTGCAAAATTTAGACAAAAACCAACAAGAATCTGAGATTTATAAAATTCACAAATACGTAAAAAATATAATTAATGATGGTAAAAATGGTAAATGGACTATTACAAATATCACTGAAACAGACAAAAAGAGAAAACCAAAACCTCCATTTACAACATCTACTCTACAGCAAACTGCAAGCTCTAGACTTGGCTTTTCTCCTTCAAAGACTATGCAAGTAGCTCAGAAATTATACGAAGCAGGACACATAACTTACATGAGAACTGATTCTGTCTCTCTTTCGGAGGAAGCTAGGTCTTCTATAAAAAACGTTATAATAGACGAGTTTGGACAAGATCATTTTGAAGATAGAAAATACAAATCTAGAAGCAAAAACTCACAAGAAGCACATGAAGCTGTAAGGCCTTCTAACGCAGAAAAATCAGAAGCTGGTTTAAATGAAGATCAAAAAAAATTGTATTCATTGATACGTGCTAGAACTTTGGCTAGCCAAATGATTGACGCACAAGTAAAACATACAAGAATCGCAGCTAATATCGAAGAAGAGAAGATTCCTGAATTTAAATTAACGGGTTCTAGAATTATAATAGAAGGATGGTTACGTGCTGATCCACAAGCTCGCAAAGAAGACGTTGAACTACCTAAATTAAATATTGGAGATCCACTGGAATTATTAGATATCACAGAAGAAAAGAAAGAAACTACTCCACCTTCCAGATACACAGAAGCTGGTCTTGTGCGTGAGTTAGAAAAAAGAGGTATTGGTAGACCAAGTACATATGCTTCAATAATTAAGACAATACAAAACAGAGGTTACACTGAAAAAGAAGGAGGTTCCCTTAAGCCTACCGATACTGGTGAGGTTGTAAGTGATTTTTTAAATGAGCAATTCAAGAAATATATTTCTGATGATTTTACAGAAGAAATGGAAAATGAATTAGATGAAATAGCAAGAGGAGAAAGAGAGTATGAAAAAACCCTAAAAGATTTTTATCTACCTTTTCAAGAAGTTGTAAAAAGCAAGGAAAAATTAGAAAAAGTAACTGACTTAGGAGACGCTGATCCTAATATTAAGTGTCCAAAATGTTCTGGGACAATGCTCATAAAACTTGCAAAAAATGGAAAATTTCTTTCTTGTAAAAAATTTCCAGATTGTACAGGAGCTAGAACTCTTGAGGGAAAAGAATTAGAAGGACCTAAAGAAACTGGAGAAACTTGTCCAAAATGTAAAACTGGAAAGCTTATAGAACGAGAAGGTAGATTTGGAAAATTTATATCATGCAATAATTATCCAAAATGCAAATTCATAAAAGAAGATCCAGAGGAAGTGGCAAAAAAGAAGACTGATGTAAAATGTCCAGTATGTAATAAAGGAACTATGATGGAAAGAAATGGACGATTTGGAGTGTTTTATAGTTGTACAGAGTATCCAAATTGCAAAAATGCTATAAAAGCAAGACCCACTGGAAAATATTGTGATTTTGTAAGAGAAGATAAGGATAATAAAGTTTGTGGTGCTCTCATGATGGAAGGAACTAAAACTATACCAGAGAGATGCTCAGATAAAACTTGTCCAAATCATAGACCTGACAAGTTAAACAAAAAAACAACTAATACCATTTTTAAATAACCTGTACTCAATTGCATGATTTTTTTAAATAACTTCTTTCCATTGTTTAAGTATCCAGTCATATCCTAATAATTGCTTAAGTTTTGTTGAGTTAT